>JANMWH010000078.1:0-4837 GCA_031393945.1 Polaromonas sp.
CAGGTATGCAGGCAAAAAACCAGCGCCTAGCCCGCGCAACTGCGCGTCAAGCTTGGCCGGCATACCCGGCACGGTAAACACGTCTTGCCCGCCCAACAGGCCAATCGACACGCCGCTGCCGCGCTGCACCGAATCAGCCACGGCCACCACCCGGTGCGCCAGCATCATGGCGTCGGTAATTGGCACTGTGGCTGCGGCCAGCGGGTGGTGCGGCGCAACGGCATACACAAATTCAATAGTGCCCAGCGGCTTGCTGTGCAGCAAGCTGTCAGTGGTCGGCTCCATGACCACGCCCAGCGCCAGGTCAGCCTGGCCCGATGTCAACGCCTGCAGCGTGCCCGACAACGCCTCTTCCCGCAGCTTGAGCCGGGTGGGCGAGCCCAGCGCAAAAAATGCGCTGCACAGCTCCATCACGGTGCTGCGCGACACAATGGTGTCAACTGCCAGCGTAAGTTGCGGCTCCCAGCCGGTGGCCACGCGTTTGACGCGGTTGGCAATTGCGTCGAGCTCCACCAGCAGTCGCTCACCTTCTTTGAGCAGTTCGTGGCCAGCAGGCGTCAGCGCGGCGCGGCGTGACGAGCGGTCGAATAGCAAAACATCGAGCGCGTCTTCGAGCTGGCGCACCCGGTAAGTGATGGCGCTGGGCACAATGTTCATTTCCCGCGCAGCAGCGGCCATGCTGCCGGTGCGATGCACCGCGCCCAACATGACCAAGGCGTCGGGCGTTAACGAATCGCGTATTGAATTTTTTAACATGAATGGCTCAATCGTTCAGTTTTTTTCAATGATGCCATCAAATTAAAGCAACCGTTTTTTACGCTTGGCTCATTACAGTTGACTTCAAGTTTGTTAAAAGTTGAGCAAGCCTTGATTCAACGTTAATCAAGCGTTACTCGAGCAGCAGTTAAACAGTAAATAAATACTAATTGAAAGCTAATTGAAAGGAGCCCAGCATGATCACCCTCAGAAAATCGTCAGACCGTGGCTACGCCGACCACGGCTGGCTCAAGTCGTATCACTCGTTCTCGTTTGCGGGCTACTACGACGCCCAGCACATGGGCTTTGGCAATCTCCGCGTGATTAACGAAGACCGCATTGCCCCCGGCAAGGGCTTTGGCACGCATGGCCACAAAGACATGGAAATCATCAGCTACGTGCTGCACGGCAACCTGGCGCACAAAGACAGCATGGGCAACACTGTAGGCATACCGCCGGGCGATGTGCAGCGCATGAGCGCGGGCAGCGGCGTGCAGCACAGCGAGTTCAATCACGCTGAAGGGCAAACCACGCATTTTTTGCAAATCTGGATAGAGCCCAACGTGAAAGGCATTGCGCCGGGCTACGAGCAAAAAACTTTCGCGGCGCAAGACAAGCGCGGCAAATTGCGTCTGGTGGCGTCGAACGATGGGGCGGCGGGGTCAGTCACGATTCATGCTGACGCAAAAATGTATGCCGGGCTGTTTGATGCTGGCGAAACCGCTGAATTAGCTCTGGATCCGGCTCGCAAGGCCTATGTGCAGCTGATCAGCGGCCAGCTGCAAGCCAATGGCCTACAGCTTGAGCCGGGCGATGCCGCTTTGCTGGTGCAAGAGAGTCAGTTGCAATTGGCCAACGGGCACGACGCGCAAGTGTTGGTGTTTGACCTAGCGGGGTGATCTGCGCGCAATTTGTCATGCTTACCCTGCTTGCCCAGAATTTTTTATTTTCAGTTTCACTTTTTAAAAGGATTCCTCATGTTTACTTCTCTTCAAAACCCACTGTCTTTGGTTGGCCGCTTGCTGCTGGCTTTGCTGTTCATACCTGCTGGTTTCAGCAAAATTGGCGGCTTTGCGGGTACCGTTGGCTACGCTGCTTCCAAAGGCGTGCCGCTGCCTGAGCTGGCCATTGCAATTGCCATCGCCGTGGAACTTGGCTTGGGTCTTTTGTTGCTGGTGGGCTTTCAAACTCGCTGGGCGGCGCTGGGCATTGCGTTTTTTACTTTCGTGATTTCGTTTATTTTTCACCCCTTGTCTGACCCGTCCCAAATGCAGGCGTTTTTCAAAAATATGGCCGTCGTCGGCGGCTTGCTGACCGTGGCGGCGTGGGGCGCAGGCGCCTGGAGCGTGGACGCCAAGCGCGGCGGTTAAATTTCGATTAGCCTGTCTCTTTTATTTTTCTGTTCTTTTAACTTCATCAGGATTTTTTCATGTCAAAAGTAGTTGTTGTTTATCACTCCGGTTATGGCCATACCCAGCGCGTCGCGCAGTTTGTCTCTGACGGCGCAGGCGCAGAGCTGATCGCCATTGACGCAGACGGTAATTTGACCGACGAGCATTGGGCCAGCCTGGATGCCGCTGACGCCATCATCATGGGTAGCCCGACCTACATGGGCATGGCCAGCTGGCAGTTTAAAAAGTTTGCTGATGCGTCCAGCAAAAAGTGGATGGCCAGCGCCTGGAAAGACAAAATCGCCGGCGGCTTCACTTGCAGCGCCAGCCCCAGCGGCGACAAGCTGTCGACCATCCAGTACTTCATCACGCTGGCTATGCAGCAAGGCATGATTTGGGTGGGTCAGCCCGCGCTGAATGACGGCACCATCAACCGCATCGGTTCCAACTCAGGCGTGATGGCGCAAGTCGGCCCGCAAGACCCGGCCAGCGCTATTCCGCAGGGCGATTTAGACACCGCAGCGGCGTACGGCAAGCGCGTGGCTGAAGTGGCCACCAAGCTGCGCGGCTGATCGTTACGCTGCTAAATTTGTTGCTCTGCCATGACCATCGCGCTGCAACTGACTGGGAAAAACAAGGACTTGGGCGGCGGGTTTATCGTTCGCCGCCTGTTGCCCGCTGCCCAGCGGCAGGCAGTTGGCCCGTTCTTGTTTTTTGACCATTTCGGGCCAGTCACGGTAGCGCCTGGCCAAAGCCATGACGTCAGGCCGCACCCGCACATTGCTCTGGCAACAGTGACTTATTTATTTAGCGGCGCCATCATGCATCGCGACAGTTTGGGCTTTGCCCAACTCATCGAGCCCGGGGCCATCAATTGGATGACAGCAGGGCGCGGCATCGTGCATTCAGAGCGCGGCCCTGAAGAACTCAAAGGCAGCACCTACATCAACCACGGCATTCAGCTGTGGGCGGCCTTACCCAAGGCGTTTGAAGAGGTTGAGCCCAATTTTGTTCACACGCCCTCGGCCAGCATTCCTGAAGTCGCAGTGGGCGATGCAGCGATTCGTGTATTGATAGGCCAGGCGTTTGGCAAAAGCTCGCCCGTCAAAACATTTTCGCCAACGATTTATCTGGACGTAAAAATTGCCCGCAACGGCGTGTTTGAACTGCCGCCCCTAGCCGCAGAGCTGGCGGTGTACGCCATTGACAGCACGGTTGATATTGATGGCGTGCCGCTGCCAGCGCACACCCTGGCGTTGCTTGCGCCTTCCGTTGCCGTGCGCATCTCTGCACCAAAGGCAGCACGCCTGTTGGTGAGTGGTGGCGATGCGCTCGAGGGGCATCGCCTGAGGTGGTGGAATTTTGTGTCCAGCCGAAAAGAGCGCATTGTGCAGGCCGCACACGACTGGAAAGCACAGACCATGGGCGTGGTTGATGGCGACGCGGAGATTATTGCCCTGCCTGATAAACCCATTTAACCCACATCGCGTGCCAGCCGCAGGCCGCTGAACTGCCACTGCGCATCGGGCGGAAAAAAGTTGCGGTAGGTGGCGCGAATGTGGCTTTGCGGCGTGGCGCATGAGCCGCCCCGCAGCACAAACTGGTTGCACATAAATTTGGCGTTGTATTCGCCGGCCAGCCCTTCCCACGGGCGATGGCCGGGGTAGGGGTTGTAGTTGGATTGCGTCCATTCCCATACATCGCCAAACAGTTGAGACGGGTCGACTGCGTCGGCCTGCTGCGCGGCCATGGGGTGAAAAACTTTGCTCTCTGAAAAATTGCCGCGCGGCGTTTTGTCATGCAAGGCGCTGGCAGCCAGCTCCCATTCAAACTCTGTCGGCAGGCGGGCCTTTGACCAGCGAGCAAAGGCGTCGGCCTCAAAATAGCTGATGTGACAGACAGGCGTGTGCGTGTCAATCGCCACCATGCCGTGCAGTGTGAAATTTTGGTAGTCGCTGTTTTCGCCTTGCCAATACTGTGGCATGGTTTTGGCACCGGCCGCAGCTTCAGCTCCGCGCCCGGCTTGCAACCAGTCCCAACCCATCGACAGCCACAGTTCGGGGCGCTGGTAGCCGCCGTCTGCCATAAAGGCCAGCCAATCGCCATTGGTCACTGGGCGGCTCGCCAGTTCAAACGGGGGCACGTACACGCTGTGGCGCGGAGTTTCGTTGTCAAAAACAAATTCATTGGCGATGGCATCGGCTCCATGCTCGACCAATCCGCCTTGGTAGCGCTGCCAGCGCAGTTCGTGCGGCGCAACGCGCGACAACGGCCAGCGCTTGGCGTACGGTGGTTTGGCGGGGTTGCACCACAGCGCATGCTTGATGTCGGTAAGAATCAGTTCTTGATGCTGCTGCTCGTGGTGCAGCCCAAGCGTGATGAGCTGAATAAGTTCCTGGTTCAACACCGCCGACGGCTCCGATAAAACCGCCAACACGCGCTCATTGACCTGACTGCAGTAGGCCAGCACGTCGGCCAAACCCGGGCGGCTGATCAATCCGCGCTGGGCGCGTGGGTGTTTGTCGCCAACGCCGTTGTAGTAGCTGTTAAACAGCACACGAAACCTTGCATCGAAAGGCTCAAACCCCGTCTCGAATTTTTCCAGGATGAAAGTTTCAAAAAACCAGGTTAAGTGCGCCAAGTGCCACTTCGTTGGGCTGGCATCCGGCATCGACTGCAATTGGCAGTCT
>JANMWH010000133.1:0-3302 GCA_031393945.1 Polaromonas sp.
ACCAGCGCCAAGCAAGTTGCACCAGACACCTTCCCTCGGTGGGTATTGTGGTCTGTGGGCTCCTTGCTACTTTTTACGCTGGTAGCCATCGGCCTGGTGCGAATCACCGGAAACGGCCCCGACCAACTGGCAGCAGCCACCTTGACCGAGCGCCTGCTTCGCTTTGAAGACCGCCCAGATGGCGGCGTAGCTGTCATTGACGGCGTGACCGGCAAGCTGCTGACCACAGTCACTGGTGAGCAAGGGTTTTTACGCGGCGCTATTCGTGCGTTGGCCAGAGACCGCACCGCCCGCAAAATCGGTTCGGAGCAGCCCTTCAAATTGATCTCCCGCACCGATGGAAGGTTAACGCTGTTTGACCCAGTGTCGGGTCAGCGCGTAGATTTAGAATCATTTGGCCCAAGCAACGCTGGCGTATTTGCGCCATTTTTAACCATGCAGCCGCCGCCTGAAACCAAATAAATTGCGCCGCCTGATCGTTTAAATCACATTCAAAGACAACCATGCAAGCCACTACCACTGCAACATCGGTTACGCCAGAATCAGCCGCGCTCAAGGCCAAGCAAGACTCATTGCTCAGCCCGAAGTTTTACACCACAGACTTTGCCGCCATGAATCGCATCGACGTGTCGTCATTGCGCACCGAATGGGACACCATGCTGGCTGAGTATGAAGGCGACAACAACCACGATCACTTTCAGCGCACGCCTGAGTTCGCGGTGGAGGTGGCTGAGCAGTTTTCACAAGTGTCGCCCGAGCTGCGTCAGGAATTTATTGAGTTTTTAATCAGCTCGCTGACGTCTGAATTTTCAGGCTGTATTTTGTACAACGAGATTCAAAAAAACGTCACCAACCCCGACATCAAAGCACTGATGCGCTACATGGCTAGAGACGAGTCGCGTCACGCCGGGTTCATCAATCAGTCACTGAAAGACTTTGGCTTGGGGCTTGACCTTGGCGACCTCAAGCGCACCAAGGCCTACACCTACTTCAAACCGAAGTACATTTTTTACGCAACCTACTTGAGCGAAAAAATCGGCTACGCGCGCTACATCACCATTTTTCGCCAGCTTGAGCGCAATCCCGACAAACGCTTTCACCCGATCTTCAGGTGGTTTGAACGCTGGTGCAACGACGAGTTTCGCCATGGCGAATCTTTTGCGCTCATCATGCGGGCGCAGCCGCATTTGCTTGAAGGCGGCAACAAGTTGTGGATTCGCTTTTTCTTGCTCGCGGTTTACGGCACCATGTACGTGCGTGACCACACGCGGCCCATGCTCAAGGCGGCGATGGGCCTGGACCCCACCAACTACGGCTATGAGGTGTTTCGCATCACCAACGAAATCACCAAGCAGGTGTTTCCGCTGTCGCTCGACATTGACCACCCGGTTTTTCGCGCGGGCATGACGCGCCTGGTTGAAGTGCAGGCTGGCATCAACGCAGCCAAAGCGCAAGGAGGCGTCATTGGCCTGGTCAAACAGGGTTACTGGGCGGTGTGTGGCCTGGCTACTTTTGTGCGGCTGTACGTGTTGCCCGTCAAGCGGCACGACTTGCCTGCTGAAATTCGCATGGCGCCGAGCTGGTAAGCACCAGCTGTACATACAGTTTGACCGCACCGCTTCACCGCCAGAGCCATGTTTGAGTTGTTTATTCCGGTGGCGTTTGCAATATTCATTTGGTGGTTTTCAACCGGCTTGGTGCTGCTACTCAACGGCATGCCGCGCACCACCTTTCGCTGGAGCGTTTTGATTTCTTCAGCGCTGGCCGTTGCTGCCTTTTACGGGCTGGCCTACACCGCCAACAAACTCAGCGTGGTCAACGCGTATTGCGCATTTACTTGTGCGCTGCTAATTTGGGGCTGGCACGAGCTGACTTTTTTAACCGGCTGGCTAACTGGCCCGCGCAAGCAAGCGTGTACAGAACCCAGCGGCTGGCCGCGTTTTAAGCAAGCCGTGGCTGCCATCATTTGGCACGAGCTAGGTATTTTGGCATCGGGCATCGCCATCATTATGCTGACCTGGAATTCATCCAATCAAATCGGCACGCTGACGTTTTTAGTGCTGTGGGCGATGCGCATCAGTGCCAAGCTCAATTTGTATTTTGGGGTGCGCAATTTAAGCGAAGAATTTTTACCTGCCCACTTAACTTACATGGGCAGCTACTTTCGCAAGCGAGCCATGAATGCGTTTTTGCCAATTTCAATCGTGGCCGCATCGCTGGTGCTGGCAGCCTTGATGGTTCTTGCGTCTAGCGCCGTGGTGTCACGTGCAGACAGCGTTGGTTTTGTTTTGGTGTCGACCATGTTAGCGATGGCTATTTTGGAGCATTTTCTCCTGGTGCTGCCCCTGCCCTCGACTGCGCTTTGGCGCTGGGCTTTGCGGGGCCGCAACCGTGTTGCAACAGCAGCAGCGGACTGATTTGAGCAATTTATGACGACTCCTTTTACTTCACACGCGGCGCTCACTGCGCTGTCACCCTTAAACCTCGCTACGCTGCCTGCCGCACCCGGTTTTATGCCGCAAGGCTCAGGTTCTGGCCCATCGGGCGAGCTAACAGCCATCGTGGTGGGTTCTGGTTTTGGCGGGTTGGCAGCGGCCATTCGCCTGAGCGTGATGGGCTACAAAGTTACGGTGCTTGAAAAGCTCGACGGCCCCGGCGGGCGCGGCTACGTGCGCAAGCAAGACGGCTTTACTTTTGACGGCGGCCCGACCATCGTTACTGTGCCGTTTTTGTTTGAAGAGCTGTGGGCGCTTTGCGGCAAGAAGTTTTCAGACGACATTGACCTGCGTTTGATGGACCCGTTTTACCGCGTGCGGTTTCACGACGGTACGCACTTTGACTACAGTGGCGACCCCGCCAAAATGCGTGCTGAAGTGGCGCGCGTCAATCCCGACGACGTGGCTGGTTTTGACCGCTTTGTATTGGAAGCAGACAAGTGCTACCGCTTGGGTTTTGAAACCCTCGGCTGCAAAGCTTTCGACAGCATTGGCGATTTGATGGCCGCCCTGCCCGCCATGGTCAAAATGAAAGCCTGGCGAAGCATGTTTGGCCTGGTCAAGGGTTATCTCAAACACCCCAAGCTGCGCATGGCCATGAGCCTGCAAACCCTGCTGATTGGCGGCAACCCGTTTTCAGTGACCGGCGTTTACAGCCTGATCAACGCGCTTGAGCGCCGCTTCGGTGTGTACTCGGCCATGGGCGGCACGGGTTCGATCATTAACGGCATGTGCAAGCTGCTGACCGACCGCAACGTGCCGGTGCGCTTTAACGCTGAAGTGCGCAAAATTGTGGTGGAAGGCGGC
>JANMWH010000174.1:0-2813 GCA_031393945.1 Polaromonas sp.
GACCACAAAGACACGCCCGAAAACCTGACCGCGCGCGGCAAAGACACGGAAAGCCGCGTGCTCGCCAAAGCCGTTAAGTGGCACAGCGAGCACCGCGTGCTGCTCAATGGGCACAAGACGGTAATCTTTAAATGATTCGGCGGTAGGCTAGGTGTGCTCAAAATTTCATTTGCCGCATGCGCTGCAGTTTTGGTGGCTGGGCTTTACAACTATTCCAATCTGCCCGCCGTGGGCCTGCTGCGCGCCGAGCTCAACGACGAACCTTTGCAGCAGGCTATTGCGCCGGCGGCGTTTACCAAATCCGCTGGAGGCATTACCTATTTCATTGAGCCATCGCACCGCTACGAAATTTACGGCTTGGTGGTGAGCAAGCACAATGCCGACACGTGGTGGGACTACGTTCATGCGGCATGGAAAGACAACTTGAACGTCACCGACCTGTGTGTGGTGTGGGGCAGCAATGCGCTAGGCGGCGCGTACCAAAATATTTCTTTTTCCAGCAGTCAATGGACGTGTAACTGGCAAACGTCCAGCAACGAAGCGATGCAAGCCTTTGACATCAACAAAATCTCCAACAACCATTTGCTGACCGACGACGTGAACTTGGCCAAGAAGTTGCGTAACGTACGCATTGGCGATCAAATTCAGCTTAAGGGGCAGCTTGCCAGCTACAAGCATCAAAGCGGGGGCAATTTTTTTCGCGGAACCAGCACAGTGCGAACCGACACGGGCGACGGCGCATGTGAAACGATTTTTGTCAGTGAGGTCAATGTGGTTCGGACAGCGCCTGCTTTTTGGCGCAACGCGACTTGGGCGGCGGCAGTTGCCATGTTGTTGGTCATGCTGGCCGGTTTTTTCGCGCCGCATCGGGCTCGTAGCTGACGAGCAGGCGAGTAGATGAGCAGCTCAGCCGCGATACTTGATCTATGAGCCAAGCCCGCATTCCCCCCATTCAGTGCCTGCTGACGTTTGAGACGCTCGCCCGTCTGCGCAGCGTGACGCAGGCCGCCGAGGAGCTGTGCGTGACGCCCAGCGCGGTCAGCCACCGCGTCAAGCAGCTTGAGCAGATCATTGGCACCAAACTGTTTGGCCGGGCGGATTTTTCGTTGACGACTGAGGGCAGCGAATACTTGGCTCATGTGCGTGATGGGCTGGCTACGCTGCAAAAGTTTCCGGGTGCGGCGGGCCAAAGCAGCTCGCCCGGCAAACGCAAGCTGCGCATAGCGGTCACGCCGACTTTTGCCCGGTCGATATTGATTCCCCGGCTGCGGCAGTTCACCCAGGCTTACCCCGAAATCGATTTGACGCTGCAGGTGTCCATTCCCCTGCTGGACGTGATTGCCGAAGACGCTGATTTGATGGTGCGCTTCGGCACCGGCCGCTATGCCGACGTTGAGCATGTTTGCCTGATGAAAGACGGCGTGACGCCGCTGGCCTCGCCCGCGTTTGTGCGCGAGCATGGCCCGTTCGATGATGCGCAAGACATTGAAGGCCTTAGCCTGCTGCGCTCACCGCTGGAGCCGTGGCGAACCTGGTTTTCTGCGCAGCACCTGGACTGGCCTGAGCCCGTTGACGGCTCGCAACTTAACGACATCGGCTTAATGTGTGATGCCGCAGCCGCTGGCATGGGCATTGCGCTGATTCGCTTAAAACTGGGTGCACCGTGGCTGGACAGCGGCGCTTTGGTGCGGCTCGGCAATAGCGACGCGTTTGCTATTAATATCCCGTCACCACACGCCCACTATTTGTGCTGGCGCACTGGCACGATGGAACGTTGGGAATGTGCGGCTTTTACCGAATGGCTGCGCAAAAGTTTGGGCACCTGATCAACATTTTATGAAAGCAGCTATGCGCTCTGTTTATTCGACCCTTACCGCCGTGATGCTGGCCGCGGGACTACTCACCGCTTGCGGCAGCAACATTGTTAACCCGGTCACTGGCAAAACCGAACGCAGCGTGATGAGCGAGGCCGACGAAATCGCGGAGGGCAAAAAAGCACACGCGCAGGTATTGGAAGAATACGGCGCGCTTAAAAACCCCGCGGTGCAAGCGTACGTTAATGAGGTTGGCCAGCGCTTGGCCAGGCAGTCCCAGCGCGCCAATTTGCAGTGGACGTTCACGGCACTCGACAGCCCTGAAATCAATGCCTTCGCGCTGCCCGGGGGCTACGTGTACATCACGCGCGGCTTGATGGTTTACCTGGAAAGTGAGGCTGATTTGGCCGGTGTGATTGGCCACGAAATTGGCCACGTCACCGCGCGCCATGGCGCGCAACGGGCCACGCGCCAGCAAAACGCAGGCTTAGGCGTGCTGGCCGCCAGCGTGCTCGGCGCCGTGCTGGAGGCAAAAGGCGTGGGCGGGGCAGGCCAAATGGCAAGTGATATTTCACAAACTGCTGCTGCCGGTTATGTGTCTAAGTACGGGCGCGAGCAAGAGCTGCAAGCCGACGGGCTGGGTGCCGAGTACTTGTCGCGCATCAGCTTTGATCCGCGCAACATGATCGACGTGATCAATATGCTGAAAAACCAGGAGCGTTTTGCGGCTGACCTGGCCAAGGCGCAAGGTCGCCCGGCACCTGAACAAAACAGCTGGCTGGCGTCCCACCCCAGCAACGACCAGCGGCTTAGCACCATCACGCAGCTGGCGGCGCAATACAAAACTGGCACGCCCTACAAAGATGAGGGCCGCAGCCGTTACCAGCAAGTCATTGACGGCATGATTTTTGGCGAAAGCCCTGAACAAGGGCTGACGCGAGGCCGCAATTTTTTCCATACCGGGCTTGGTTTTGCCCTGACAGCCAGTGAGGGTTGGCG
>JANMWH010000175.1:0-7521 GCA_031393945.1 Polaromonas sp.
AACACCGCCGTGCCCACTGTGCAATATACCCACGGCATGATCAGCTGCAGCGAATTCACGGGCGTACCGCTCATGACGCTGCTTGACATGTGTGGCGTCGATTTTAAAACTGCCAAGTTTGTACTGGCTGAAGGTGCCGACGGCTCCAGCATGACGCGCACCATCCCGATGAGCTTGATTACCAGCGGCGAGGTGCTGGTGGCCTACGGCCAAAACGGTGAAATGCTGCGCCCTGAAAACGGCTACCCGCTGCGCCTGATCGTGCCGGGCACACAAGGTGTGAGCTGGGTCAAGTACCTGCGCCGCATTGAAGTCGGCGACATGCCGTACGCCGTCAAAGACGAAACCCTGCATTACGTTGACTTGCTGCCAGACGGCACGCATCGCCAGTACACCACGGTGCAAGAAGTTAAAAGCGTCATCACCTCGCCCAGCGGCGGGCAGGTGGTGTTGCAAAAGGGGTTTCACAGCATTTCTGGGCTGGCGTGGAGCGGCCGTGCTGCGATTAAAAAGGTCGATGTGTCAGTTGATGGCGGCGCTAACTGGGCACCGGCGCGTCTGCAAACACCCGTGCTGTCCAAGTGCTTAAGCCGCTTTAGCGCCGACTTGGTGTGGGACGGCAAGCCGCTCATTTTGCAAAGCCGTGCAGTTGACGACACCGGCCATATTCAGCCCACTTACCAAGCGCTGCGGGCGGTGCGCGGCACCCGCAGTATTTATCACAACAACGCCATTCAGTCGTGGCTGCTGAGCGAAAACGGCGAGGTCAAAAATGTTCAAGTTGGCTAGTTGGGTATTGCTTATGTTTGTGCTTGTGTTGTGCCAGGCGGGCTGGCTGCCGTCTGCGGCGCAGGCCCAAACGGCACGCTCAGCACCCGCGTTTCAAGACATTGGCCGCACCGCCACGCCGCAAGAAATCAAAGCCTGGGACATTGACGTTCGCCGCGACTTTAAAGGCCTGCCTGCGGGCCAAGGTTCGGTCAAGCAGGGCGAAGCGCTGTGGGACGCGCAGTGCCAGTCGTGCCACGGCCACTTTGGCGAATCGGCTGAATTTTTTACGCCGATCGCCGGTGGAACTACCGCAGACGATGTAAAAACCGGTCGGGTAAAAAGTCTTCAGATGGGCTCTAACCAACCCCAGCGCACCACATTGATGAAGCTGTCCAGTCTGTCAACGCTGTGGGATTACATCAACCGCGCCATGCCGTGGACGATGCCCAAGTCACTTACTGCCGACCAGGTGTACGCGGCTACTGCTTATATTTTGCATTTGGGCGACGTGGTGCCAGCCGACTTTGTGCTGTCTGACCGCAACATGGCCGCTACTCAGGCAGCGCTGCCTAATCGCAGCGGCATGAACGCCTCGCACAGCTTGTGGCCGGGCTTGGAGTTTGGTGGCAACGCCAAGCCAGATGTGCAGGGCTCGGGCTGCATGAGTAACTGCGCAGCCGCAGTCGCTGTGAAAAGCGCCTTGCCCGACTACGCCAAAAGCGCGCATGGCAATTTGGCTGATCAGTCGCGCAGCATCGGCCCTAGCCGCGGTATGCCTACAGCAGCGCTTGGGGCCACTAATTCAACACAAAAAGACCCTGTAGCCCAAGAAATACGGGCGCGAGCAGCTCCTGAAATAGTAGCGGAAAATGTGCCACTGTCATTCGCCAAAATCAAAACCTTGCTAGACGCCAACGCCTGCACCGCTTGCCACGGCATGCAAAACAAGCTGGTCGGCCCATCGTTTAAAGACGTTGCCACGCGCTACGCTGGGCAGAACGGCGCACAAGCCTTGCTGGCGGGCAAAATTAAAAGCGGCTCGCAAGGCGTGTGGGGCGCTGTGCCCATGCCGGCACAGGCATTGAGCGCAGCTGATGCAGCGCAAATCGCCAATTGGTTAGCGGCGGACATGCCGCAGTAATCACGCACTGTAAAAGGATGCGACTACATGCTTTGGAGTTACAGGGAAAGCGTTAGCGCCGCCGCAATGCGCACTGCAGCGGTTTGAGGTCAAATATGGGCAACGCATTTTGATTTTTGAGCCTTTGAGTTCAAATTTTGTTAGTTAGCTTGATAGCAATGGCGCATCGCCAGTTTTTAAGGAAATTCAAATGGAACGTCGTGATTTTTTAAGCCGCACTTCGGGCGCTGGCGTTGTTGCGCTGGCAGCCGCCACCGGCTTGCCAGCAGCGCGGGCGCAAACCGTCAATGCTGCGGGCTGGAACAAAGCTGCGTTTGACAGCAAGTCGCTGGCAGACGCGGCCAAGGCTATGGGTGCCACCAGCGCGCCCACTGAGAGCAAAGATCTGTCTTTAATCGCCCCCGAAATTGCTGAAAACGGCAACGTGGTGCGGATTGAAGCAAAAAGCGCGATTCCGGGCACCACGCAAATCGCCTTTGTGGTCGAAAAAAACCCGAGCGCGCTGGCGGCGTCTTTTGACATTCCGGCGGGCACCGACGCCAACGTTAAAACCAACGTAAAAATGGGCCAATCGTCAAACGTGTATGCGCTGGCCAAGGCGGGCGACAAGTTTTACTACGCGGTTAAAGAAGTCAAGGTCACTTTGGGCGGCTGCGGCGGTTAATTCGTCGGGCTCGGCTACCGCACCCACTAATTCAGGAGAAAAAATATGTCAGATCCGATGAGAATCCGGGCTCAAGCTCAAGGCGATAAAACCACCGTTCGCGTGCTGGTCGCCCATGAAATGGAAAGCGGCCAGCGCAAAGATGCAGCGGGCAAAACCGTGCCTGCCTGGTTTATTCAAAGCATCAGCGCTACCTACAAAGACAAAAACGTCATGAGCGCCCAATGGGGCACGGCAGTGTCTAAAAACCCGTACATGGAATTCAGCTTCAAAGGCGGGGCGGTCGGTGAAAAAATTGCTGTGACGTGGGTAGACAACCGGGGCGACAAGCGCACTGACGAAGCGGTGATTTCGTAGATCCCATTAAGAAGTCTGCACGTTTTTCGTTGGCCTAACCGGGTATCTCCCCAATCTCCTATGCAAGCATCAAACAAGCCTATAGCCCAATCGAATCGGGCGCGAGCAGCTATTATTTCTATAGTTGTTGGCATCACTTCTGTCGGCAGTTTTGCCCAACCCAAAACCAGCACTGAAGCCATTGCCGATTACCGCGCGTCACTGCAAGACGGCAATCCGGCAGACCTGAACGCTGCGCGCGGTGAAGGCCTGTGGGCCAAAGCTGCCGGGCCGAAAAACGCCAGCCTGAAAGCTTGCGATTTGGGTCTGGGCGCTGGTGTTGTCAAAGGCGCCGTTACCCAGTTGCCGCGTTACTTTGCCGACGTGGGCCGTGTGATGGATTTAGAGTCGCGCCTGGTGCACTGCATGGTGACGCTGCAAGGCGCCAACGCAGCTGATTTCACCGCTGCCACGGTCTTCTCGCGCGAGGGCCAACGTGCCTCGAATGTGGAAGATCTGGTGGCCTATATTTACGACGAATCGCGCGGCATGAAAATCGCTATTCCTCAGCAGCACCCACAAGAAAAAAGCGCTTACGCACGCGGCAAAGAGGTGTTTTATTACAAGGGCGGGCCATACGATTTTTCATGCGCGTCGTGCCACGGCGAAGACAACAAACGCATTCGCTTGCAAGACTTGCCCAACCTGACCAAAGCCAAGCCTGCGCAAGACGCATTTGCCCAATGGCCCGCCTACCGCGTTAGCCAAGGCGCGGTGCGCACCATGCAGTGGCGCTTGTACGACTGCTTTCGCCAGCAGCGCTTTCCCGAGCTGCAATACCTGAGCCAAACATCCATTGACCTGATTACCTTCATGGGCGTGAACGCCAATGGTGGTGCCATGGCCGCCCCTGCTATCAAGCGGTAAGCACACATGACTTTATTTCCAATTTTGAAATTGCGGCGTGCTGCGCTGTTGGCCGCTGCTGCTTTGGCGGCAACCTTGCTTGCCTCGTGCGCCACCAGGCCCACCCAGCAAGACGTGCTGGCTTCGCTCAAATCATCGTTTACCGAGCGCGGCATCGCGTCGCTAGACCGCCTGAACCAAACCGAGTTGCAGCGGGTATGCAGCGAGGCGGCTGCAAGTGGCGAGCCAGTGCCTGAAAAAGTCCGCGCTGCCTTGCAAACCAGCATTTACAACGCTTTGCCTTACCCAACGGATGGGCAATACATTGGCGACTTCAAAGAAGGCGAAAAAATTGCACAAAATGGGCGCGGCATGCAGTTCAGCGACACAGCCGGCGTGCCGAACGGCGCTAATTGTTATGCCTGCCATCAAATTTCGCCCACAGAAATTTCATACGGCAACCAAGGCCCCAGCCTGCTGAACTACGGTAAGTTGCGCGGCGTTAAAGACGCAGGCGCTGCTGAGTCTTTGCCGATTGTGAAATACACCTGGGGCCGCATTTGGAACACCCATGCTTTCAATGCCTGCTCGGGCATGCCGCGATTTGGTGACGCCAAAATTTTGACTGAGCAGCAAATCAAAGACGTCATGGCGCTGCTGCTTGACCCGAAGTCGCCGGTTAACCAATAAACGGCCGTTTTTTAGAACGCTTTGTGCCTGTAGCCCAATAAATACGGGCGCGAGCAGCTCCTAAAATAATAGTGAATCTGGCTTGAAAACTAATTCGTGAAGTACCCATGACTTTATCCCGTCGCGAGTTTTCAAGCGTGATGGCGGCTGCGTTGGCCGCTGGCTTTCCAGTGCGGCAAGCCAGCGCGCAGGCTGCCAGCAATTTGTATGACCTTCCTAAAACTGGCAATGTGCACTTGCTGCACATGACCGATTGCCATGCGCAGTTGCTGCCCAGTTATTTTCGCGAGCCGTCGGTTAATTTGGGTGTGGGCAGCATGCGCGGGCAGTGGCCGCACCGGGTGGGAACGCAACTGCTTGAAGCCGCGCAAATTAAATCTGGCACCCCCGAGGCGCATGCCTTTACCTTTCTTGATTTTGAGCGAGCTGCAAGGCAATACGGCAAAGTCGGCGGCTTTGCACACATGGCCACATTGGTCAAGCAGCTTAAAGCGTCGCGGCCCGGCGCGCTGCTGCTCGACGGTGGCGATACGTGGCAGGGCAGCGGCACCGCTTTGTGGACGCAGGGGCAAGACATGGTGGATGCCGCCAAACTGCTGGGCGTTGAGATCATGACCGGGCATTGGGACTTTACCTACGGCGAAGCGCGCATCAAGAAAATTGTCGACGGTGACTTTGCTGGCAAGGTTGAATTTTTGGCCCAAAACGTCAAAACCAGTGATTTTGGCGATGCGGTTTTTAAGCCGTATGTCATTAAAGAAATGAACGGTGTGCGCGTCGCCATCGTCGGGCAGGCCTTTCCTTACACACCGATTGCCAACCCCGGCTGGTTAACGCCCAACTGGACATTCGGCATTCGTGAAAACGAGATGCAAGACACCGTAAATGAGGCTCGTGCGAAAGGCGCGCAGGCCGTGGTGCTGCTTAGCCACAACGGCATGGATGTTGATTTGAAAATGGCCAGCCGCGTGACGGGCATCGACGCGATTTTGGGGGGCCACACGCATGATGGCGTGCCGGTGCCAGTGGTTGTTAAAAACCCGGGTGGCCAAACCATCGTGACCAACGCTGGCAGCAACGGCAAATTTTTGGGCGTGCTTGATCTAGACGTGAAGGGCCAAAGCGTGGTCGGTTTTAACTACCGCCTGTTGCCGGTGTTTTCAAACCTGCTGCCGGCAGACAAAGACATGGCCGCGCTGATCGCTAAAAGCCGGGCGCCGTATGAGGCAAAGCTGGCAGAAACACTGGCTACCACCGAAGGCACACTTTACCGGCGCGGCAATTTCAACGGCACTTTTGACCAGTTAATTCTGGATGCGCTGATGGACGTCAAAGGAGCAGAAATTGCGTTTTCGCCAGGTTTTAGATGGGGCACATCGTTGTTGCCCGGCCAGGCAATCACGCGTGAACATTTAATGGATCAAACCGCCGTTACTTACCCGTGGACAACGCTCACGGACATGCGCGGCACAATGATCAAAACCATTTTGGAAGACGTGGGCGACAACCTGTTTAACCCCGACCCTTACTACCAGCAGGGCGGCGACATGGTGCGCACCGGCGGGCTAACGTACATCTGCGAGCCCGGTGCCAAAATGGGTTCGCGCATTCAAGACATGCGCTTGAATGGCAAGCTGATTGAAGCCGACAAAACCTACAAAGTGGCGGGCTGGGCGCCGGTGGCGGAGGTCAGCAAAAACGCTGGCGCGCCGATCTGGGATGTAGTGGAAACGTACCTGAAGGTCAACAAAGTTATCAAGCCGGTTAAGCCCAACACGCCCCGGCTTGTTGGCGTTGAAGGCAATCCGGGCGCAGCCTGAGATACCCATTTTTCGCTGATTTATTGCATTGTCATGGTTCGGTGGCACAATTTGAGTTGTTTCTGAAGTCCCTTCCAGGCGCAGTCGCATCCGCTAATCGGTTCAGCCGTAGCAAGCGGAAGGTTTAATTAACCGGCATCCCAAGGCTCCTGGCCCCAAGATGTCCACTAATGTTTCCCCAAGGGAAACTGAAGGTCAGTCGATATGAGTTCTAACTCGCACGTCCCCACGGCACCCGCAGGCGTGCCTGCAGCGACGTCGGCGCCAAGCGCGTCATCTGTCTACGCTGCCTACAATGGCAATACCTATCTTTTTGGCGGCAACGCCCCGTACGTTGAAGAAATGTACGAAAACTACCTCGCCAACCCCGGCAGCGTGTTGCCCACTTGGCGCGAATATTTCGACGCATTGCAGCATGTGCCTGCCGTCGATGGCACTGATGCCAAGGACGTTCCGCACCTTCCGGTGGTCAATGCTTTTGCTGAACGCGCCAAAAGCGGCCAGACCAAAGTGGTGGTGGCAAGTGCTGATCTGGAAATGGGCCGCAAACGCACCGCCGCTCAGCAGTTGATTGCGGCGTACCGCAACGTTGGCGCGCGCTGGGCTGATCTAGACCCCTTAAAGCGCACCGAGCGCGACAAAATTCCAGAGCTTGACCCGTCGTTTTACGGCTTTACCGACGCAGACCAGGAAGTGGTGTTCAACACCAGCAACACCTTCTTCGGCAAAGAAAGCATGAGCCTGCGCGAGCTGATGAACGCACTGCGCGAAACCTATTGCGGCACGATTGGCGCCGAGTACATGTACGCGACCGATCAAAACCAAAAGCGCTGGTGGCAACAAAAGCTAGAGGCCATTCGCAGCAAGCCAAGCCTGAGCAAAGAAAAAAAACTGCACATCCTTGACCGCTTGAGCGCGGCCGAAGGCCTGGAGCGGTTTTTACACACCAAATACGTTGGCCAAAAGCGCTTTTCGCTTGAAGGTGGCGAGAGCTTTATTGCCTGCATGGACGAGCTGATTCAGCGCTCTGGCGAAGTTGGCGTGCAAGAAATCGTGATCGGCATGGCACACCGAGGCCGCTTGAATGTGCTGGTGAATTCGCTTGGCAAAGTACCCGCAGATTTGTTCGCTGAATTCGACCACACCGCGCCTGAAGACCTGCCCAGCGGCGACGTGAAGTACCACCAGGGCTT
>JANMWH010000180.1:0-8184 GCA_031393945.1 Polaromonas sp.
CAGCAGCACCTCCCAGTGCGCCTTGCCGGTGGTGTGGGCAAAGGCGCTTGGTACCAGCAGCAGGTCTGCCTGCAGCGCGCGGTACAACTCGGGAAATCGCAGGTCGTAGCAAATGCTCAAGCCCACTCGCCATGTGTGCCCATCTTGCGAAGGCAAATCGAACGTCACCGGCAACTGGCCGGGCGTGATGACGCGCGATTCATCGTAGTGTTCGCTGCCGTTGTCAAACTTGAACAAATGAATTTTGTCGTAGCGCGCTACGCAATCGCCAAGCGGGCTGAAGGCCAGGGCGGTGTTGTAAACCTTGCCCGCATCAGGGCTGACCATCGGAACGGTGCCAGCCACCAGCCACAGCTTGTAACACTCTGCGCAGCGGCGCAAAAAATCTTGAATCTCGCCTTGCCCGGGCGTCTCCGCAACGCTCAGTTTGTCGTTTTCGCTTAAGCCCAGCAAGCAAAAATACTCGGGCAACACGGCCAGTTCTGCTCCTGCATCAGCAGCTTGTGCCAGCAGCTGCTCAGCAGTGGCCAGGTTATGGGCCAGCGACGCGCCAGACACCATTTGGCAGGCGGCGACTTTCACCGTTTGCGCTCCAGCTTGGTCACTTTGGGGTCGGCCCAGCTGCCGTCGATTCGAAATTCTTGCGTGGCGGCATCAATCAGCGGCTGGCGCAAAAAGTACTGCGCTAAAAAGGTGCCCAGCCCAATTGCCGGGTTAATGACAGCAGCAATCAGCGACGCGGTACCGGCATTGATTTCAGGCACCACCAGTACTTTCAGGTCTTGGGTTTCTTTGGCAATATTGGCGCTGCCTTCCATCAGTACAGCAGCGTTCACGCCTTTCATTTGCAAGTTGTTGGTGGCCGCTATGCCTTGCGCAATGTTCACATCGCCGCGCACAAAGTCAAACGCAAAGCCGTCGGTAAATACATCGCGAAAGTCCAGCGCCAGCCGCCGGGGCAGTGACTGCAGGCTGAGAACGCCCAGCAGCTTGGCAATGCCGGGATCGGCCTTTAAAAATTGCCCGGATTCAATGTTGACATTGAATTGTCCGCTCATGCTGGGGTAATTGGGGCTAAGCGGCGAGCCGATCCAGCCGATTTGGCCTTCCATCTTGCCCTTGCCTTTACGCACCACACCGCGCATGCCAAAACGGTTAAGCAGCTCGCCTGAGTCGGCGATGTCGAGTTTGAAGTTAAGGGCTGTTCTGCGTTTTTCGCCAGCGCTGGCTGGGGTAGCGTTGGCAGTGGCGGTTTGCGCATTCAGCGCGACCCAGCTGCCAGTGGCGGTCAGCGTCGCCTCGGGGTTAATCACGTTGAATTTGTTCAGCCGCCATTCGCGCGCACCGCCGTCGCGCGCTGCCGCACCTGCGCCCCGGTTCACGGCGTCAATTTCAATGCGGCCCAGTTTTTTGCCGCGCAGCTCCATATCGTCCACCACGATGTCAAGGGCTGGCAAATTGGCTGGCTGCTCGTCAAGCAGGCTGTCAACTTCCAATGCACCTGAAGGCCCCACGCTCAGCCGCGCCAGCCGGGCCAATACCCGCGCAGGGGCGGCGTTAGCGGCTTGCCGGTATTCTGCGTAGCCGCTAAGCTCGTTGGCGTCCACGTTGGCGCGCCAGGTCAAGCCGTCTCTGGAGCCGCCAATCACCAGGTTGTTGAACTTGCGGCCGGTTACTGTCAGCTCTTTGGCGCGGATCGCAATTTGGTTCGGGAAGTAGCTTTGGGGGTTAATCGCTGTGCCGCCAGCAGGTGAGGCTTGCGTGGCGATGCTGCTGCCTACCGAACTGGTGAGTACTTTCTCCCAAGCGTCAATGTCAATGCTGGCGAGATTGATGTTGGCCGCCACGCCCTTGTCGAGCAGCGAAACCGATTCGCCGGGCTCCAGGCCAATGCCAATGCTGCCGCGCACAATTCGCGCTTCTGGCGCCACATCGCCGCTGATGTCGCGCACAAAAGTTGCGTTAGCGATCCGCCCAATGCTGACACTCAACTGGTCTTGCAATTTTTGCCCCGCGCCCATCGACTCGCGCAGCACGGCGGTTTCAAAACGTACCGGCAGCAGGGCTTCAGCCGATTTATTCAAAGGCGCGGGCAGATTCAACCCCACGCCCTGCAAGTTGCTGGCCAGTGACACTTCCATGGCGCCGCGCGTGACAGCCAGCGTAGCGGTGTAGGCGGCAGTCCCAGTGGCGTACTGCGCCAGCCGAGCCGCAGCGCCCAAATCTTTGGCTTGGCGAACCGCCTCCAACGACGCGGTTCCCTGAGCTTTAAATAAAACACTCGGCTCAGTGTCTGCGCCCGCGCCAGCCACGCGGCTTGCTGGGCGCATTCCGCCTTCAATTCGTACATCGCCGCCCAGCAGCTGGGCCTGCGCTGCTGGTACCGCAAAGCCTTTTTCGGTAAATGTAGCCATGCCGCGCAGCTTCGTCAGCATGGGCGCACTGGGGGCCAGGCGAACGTCATTTCCGGGCAGCGAAACCGTGCCCCGCACAGATGTGTTGGCAATTGCATTGAGCGGCAAGTTCAGCTGCAGCGCGTATTCCCCGACGCCTGAGGCAGAAATTTTTTCAGCGGCTTTGCTCGTCATGGCAGCCAGCGGCGACGTATTAACAAAACTCACCGCGCTGGCCAATGGGCCTTTTATTTTGGCCTGCAGCTCCACCGTGGCCCCGCTCAGTAAATTCGGAATTTTGGCGTCTGCACGCAGCACCTGCAGGCCGGGCATGCCCGCAATGCCGCTGGTGGCGTTGTTGACTGCCAGCGTTGCGCGGTCAAACACCAGCTCCCCATTCAGCGCTGTTAATGCAGGCCAAGGCGTTGCGCCGACAGGTTGCGCCCATGCTGGTACATAAGCCAGCACACCATTTTTAACTTGCGCTGCTACTTTGAATTCGCCCTTTTTGGGGTCGGCGAACGGAATCTCGTCAACCGCGCCTTTGACCTTGAAGGTGACGTTGCTGACTTCGCCTTGCACTACAGCATCGCGCACATAGTGGCGCACCTGGTCTGCCATGACCAGCGGCAGGTAGCGGTGTACCCGCGCGCCGTTGCCTCGGCTCAAAACGCCTTGCAGGTCAAGCGTGCCCAGTGACTTCACATCCGGTGCGGTTCCCGCCGAGCCGCCCGATTGCCACAGGGCCTGCGCGGTGCCTTGCGCATCGGGGCCTGAAAACTTGACGTCTGGCAACGCGACCTCGACTGTGCCGCCGCTTAGCTTCCAGCGCACGTCGGTGCTCAATTGATCAAACTCCACACGCGGGTCTTCAAATACGCCGGGCAGGTCTACATACCCTTTGGTTAGGGCCAGTTTGCCAGTGCCGCCGGCTTGCGTAACGTCAAAATCAAAGGCTGCGCCTTTTATGCCGGGTCTGCCAGGCAACGGGTGCCGCACTTGGGGGTAGCTGGACGGGGCCGCCTGGGTTGTTGTGCCCAGGGTTTTGGGCGGCCGCAGTACAGCACTCGGCAAAGCCAACAGCTCCAAGCCGCTAACACGGCCTTTTGCGGCGTAAGTGGCTTCGCCTTTTAGCGGCTCTTCCCAGCGCGCCTGCACGGCTTCGACCAAACCCTTGGGCGCGAACGAGGTAATGGCAGCGTGCGTTGCGCTACTCAGCGGTAACCGCAAAGCGACTTGCGACACAGCAGCAAGGTCAAGTCGATCAGCTTTGAGTTCACTGCGCACTGCGGTTGTGCCAACGGTTCCCTGGCTGCTGAAAGCCACATTGCCGCCCGGCCAGGTAAGGCCGTCGAGCGTTGTAAAAGTCAACCCTTCGGTATCAAATGAAAAGCCGTCGTCCAGCAGCTGGGCACCGAGGCGACCGGCGGCTGAAGTGAGCGTCAGCGGCTGCAACGATTTGCCCAACTGAACGTTCACGCCGCTGAGAACTACATCAGCCGTGGCGCCCATCGCTTTCCCTTTGGCAACGTCTGCCCACGCACGTAAACTGCCACTGCCAGTTTTGGGGCTGATACCAAGCGAATCGAGTTTGACGTACGGAACGATCAACGACACGTCAACCCGGCTGAAGTCTGCAAACAACTGGCCCGACCAGTCTTGCCAGCGGCCAGCGTCTAGCGCCAGCAGCGGCTGCTTGAATAAACCCCGCAGGCTGAACCTGTCGCCCCAGCCCGGCGGCGGGGTGGCATCCAGGCGCAGTGCGTGGCGACGCGGGCCGTTTCGCATCACCACATCTACCTGCTGCAGTACCAGCGGCTCAACGTTGTTGAGCTCGTCTGCCCAACGAATGCTGCCGCCCCTGATAACAAATTCTGTTTGAGAAAAAAACCAGTCTGCGACGCCGCTGCCGCCTGTGTTGTTGCTTGATACAGCCAGTCCGCCCACGTAGATTTTCCCGTCAGCGGTTCGCCTGACATCCAGCGCGGGCTGGTCGATGACCAATTGCTCAAAACCCGCGCCCAAAACCGACGAGGGCGACAGCGCCGCCAGCACCAGTGGCAGGCGCAGCGCTTCTCGGCCCTGTGGGTCTAGCAGCGCCACAT
Source organism: Polaromonas sp. (assembly GCA_031393945.1). Classification (GTDB taxonomy): domain Bacteria; phylum Pseudomonadota; class Gammaproteobacteria; order Burkholderiales; family Burkholderiaceae_C; genus Polaromonas. Next base: position 4,499 of record JANMWH010000180.1, read on the forward strand.
CACGCAGCTCAAACGAGGGAAATATCCCGACTGATTGCGCGGTGAGCTGCTTGATGCGAACCGGCACCCCCAGCGCTTGGCTGGCTACGGCTTCAAGGCGCGGGCGGAAATCGCCGATTCGCGGCACAATCCACGCGTGCAGTACACCCCAGCCCAAAAGCGTGAGTAGCCATACCCCAACCACTAGCCACAGCACCGCCCGAGCAGCGGCGGCCAGAAAATGTGTGCGGGTCCAAGGTGCGGTTTTGCTCAAATCAGATCGCTCGGTGGTGGTTGTTTGTGCAAGCTAAATTATGACTGCCAGCACCAGTGTTTGTTCCGCTGAGTTGCAACAACTTATCTAAGGCCGCATGTCTTTCCTGAGCCCAAGCTGTGTACCGTTCTCGGATTACTCACGGTTTGTGCAGCGAATACGCAGGCGCTACAGCGCTGAGCTGGCGATATTGCCCGCAGGCGAGCCGCTATCCGCCTCGCTTCATATTGCTTTTGACGCGCTGATTCAAAGCGGACTGCCGCTGGGTGCGGCACTCAGAGTGCTGCGCCAACTGGTCATGGAGCGCTTGGTGGTGCTGGACTGCGATGCAGTCGGGGATTCGCCCGCACAGTTGATGGTGATTACGCGGGCAATGACCGAGTTGGCCGAGTTTTCGTTAAACGCCGCGGTAGTGGCATCGCAAAAAACACTTGATTCGTTGTACGGCCCGCCGCAGGGGCCGAGCGGCGAACGGGCGCAATTGTGGGTGGTGGGCATGGGCAAGCTGGGTGCGCGTGAGCTCAATGTGTCCAGCGACATTGACCTGATCTACGTCTACGACCACGACGGGCAAACCGCAGGCCGCCTGCCAGGCGACGGGCGAGGGCACATCAGCAACCACGAGTATTTTGCGCACCAGGTTAAAGCCATTTACACACTGATTGGGGATGTCACTGAGCACGGTTTTGTGTTCCGGGTTGATTTGGCGCTCAGGCCGCACGGCGGCTCTGGCCCGGCGGCCATGTCGCTTAGCGCACTGGAGGATTATTTTCAAGCCCATGGCCGCGAATGGGAGCGCTTTGCCTGGCTTAAAAGCCGCGTGGTTGCGCCGCTTGACTGCATTCAAAGCGGTAGCGCCGAGCAGCTGCGTTCTTCAGTGCTGCCGTTTGTCTTTAGGCGTTATCTCGACTATGGCGTGTTTGACGCGCTGCGGGTGTTGCATCGGCAAATTCGCGAGCATGCTGCCAAGCGCAGTGCGGGCCGCCCCGAGCGTGCCAATGACGTCAAAATGTCTCGCGGCGGCATTCGTGAAATTGAATTTACCGTGCAGCTTTTGCAGGTAGTGCGCGGCGGCCAGTTCCCCGAGCTGCGCACTCGCCCCACAGTCGATGCACTGGCACGCTTGGCCAAGGCCGGGTTGATGGATGTGCCAACCGCAAACGCGCTGGCAGCGGCATACGATTTTTTGCGGCACACCGAGCATCGTATTCAGTACCTGGACGACCAGCAAACACATGCGCTGCCCACGCGTGACGACGACTTGGCCTGGATTGCGGCCAGCATGGGCTTTGCCGACTGCTGCCATTTTTTGCATGCGCTGGACGCCCACCGAGAGTTGGTCGCTGGTGAGTTCGACAAGTTGTTGGGCGGCAAACCCGACTGCAAGGGCTGCAACAAAGGTGCGGAATCGGGTTCGTTGAGCAACGCAGCTTCACCGTTGTTACTCGACGATGTGCTGGACCATTTGTCTGTGCAGTGGCCAGACCAGTTTCGCGCGCGCTTAGTTGCCTTGCGACAGCACCCCAAAGTGCTTGGCCTGCGCGATGAGTCGCGCGCGCGATTGGCACAGCTGGTTCAGCGCACAGCCGTTTGGTTAAACGAAGGCTCAGTCAGTGAAGAAGCTGCGCTGCGCATCATGGACTGGATTGAACCACTGCTCAGGCGTGAAACTTACCTGGCGCTGCTGCTGGAGCGCCCAGTTGTGCATCAGCGGCTGCTGCGCTTGCTGGGTGCGGCCAAGTGGCCAGCGCGCTACTTGCTGCGCCACCCGGGCGTGATTGATGAGCTTGCCAACAGCGACATGCTTAGCGAGCGCTTTAACTCAGCCAGCTACCAGAGCGAGCTAAACCAGCGGCTGGAATCGGTCAGGCGCACGGGCGAAGACGACGAAGAAACGTGTTTGAATTTGCTTCGGCGGGCGCACCACGCCGAGATGTTTCGCACCTTAGCCCGCGACGTTGAAGGCGTGCTGACCGTAGAGCAAGTGGCCGATGACCTGAGTGCTTTGGCCGAGGCAACGCTCAGCACTACCCTTGACTGGTGCTGGCAGCGGCTTAAAAACAAGCACCGGGCCAGCCCGCAACTGGCCATCATTGCGTACGGCAAACTGGGCGGCAAAGAGTTGGGCTACGGCAGCGATTTAGACATTGTGTTTGTGTACGAAGACGAGCACGAACAAGCAGCTGAGGTGTACGCTGCTTTGGTTCGCAAGCTCATCAACTGGCTGACCATTAAAACCAGCGAAGGCGATTTGTTTGAGATTGACACCGCGCTGCGCCCCAACGGCAACTCGGGTTTGCTCGTTACCAGTTTTACTGCGTATGCCAATTACCAGCAACAGCGCGGCAGCAACACCGCCTGGACGTGGGAACACCAAGCCATGACACGCGCCCGTTTTGTGCTGGGCGCGCAACCTTTACGCGAGCGGTTTGAAGCAATCCGGACCTGCGTAATTACCGCCCCGCGCGACACTGGTTTACTGCAAAACGAAATTGTCGCCATGCGCAAAAAAGTCAGTGCCGCGCGGCCGGTAAAAGCCGGGCTGTTCGATGTCAAGCACAGCCCCGGCGGCATGGTCGATGCCGAGTTTGCGGTGCAATTTTTGGTGTTGTCACAGTCTGGCGCCCACCCAGAGTTGGCCGACAACGTGGGAAATATTGCGCTGCTGATTCGAGCCGAGCAGGCCGGCCTGCTACCCCCTGGGGTAGGCCAAGCGGCAGCATCCGCCTACCGCGAATTGCGCCGGGTGCAGCACAAAGCCCGCCTTGATGAAACGCCCACTCAGGTCAGCTCGGGAGAGTTGGCAAGCGAGCAAGAGGCGATTCAGCAGCTATGGAAGGCTGCTTTTAATCACGAGCTTTCATTGCCGGTAGCGACTTCGGTTGGATAAAGATTTTTCAATTTGCAAACTGATGTTTTTCAATGTAATAGTTTGACTTAGTTAATCAAACGTTTGATTTATGTGATTAAATCGAGCGCATGAGCGATACCTTGAAGTCAAAAAATGCTGCTGCTTCGGCCCGCGCGACAGGCAAAGCGCCCCAAGCCGCAAAACCAGTACAGCCCGCCCAACCCGCACAGCCCGCACATTTGCCCCCAAACTCGCCAGCCAAGCCGCGCCCCTCTCGCGCTGGAGGCGCTGGAGCGCGCCAAAAGCTGATCACCGAGGCACTGCGCTTGTTCTCGGAAAAAGGTTTTGCCAAAACCTCTACCCGCGCCATCGCCCAAGCCGCAGGCGCCAACATCGCGTCTATTAGTTATTACTTTGGCGACAAAGCCGGCCTGTATCGCACCATGTTTTTGGAGCCGATGGGCGGGCCTGAGCAAGACCTGTCGGTGTTCGCGCAGCCGCATTTCACCCTGCGTGAATCGTTGGCGGGGTTGATTGGCAGTTTTCTGGAACCGATGAAGCAGGGCGAGCTGATGCAGCAGT
>JANMWH010000222.1:0-3010 GCA_031393945.1 Polaromonas sp.
CGCGCCATGATGGCCAAGCCCCGCATGATTTTGCTTGATGAGCCTTCAGAAGGCATCATGCCGATTTTGGTCGACGAGATGTTCGAGTTGTTTGCAAGCATGCGGCAAAAGGGCATCACGATTTTGCTGGTAGAGCAAAACGTTGAGCGCGCCTTGAAAATTTCAGACCGAGCCTACATCGTTGACCAGGGCCAGATTGTTCATCACGGCAATGCTGCTGAGCTGCTGGCTAATACGGAAATTCAAGAAAAGTACTGCGCGGTTTAACCAACAGCACAAAAAATAAAAGCCCTTGACGTTCTAGTCAAAGGCTTTTAGTGGTGCCGGAGAGATGAATCGAACACCCGACCTTCTCATTACGAATGAGCTGCTCTACCGACTGAGCTACACCGGCTTGTGTATTTTTCGTTAGCCTCAAATTATAGCCCGGCGGTTGGCTTGTGGTGGTACGCCGTGACCCGCTCTACCTCGTTCTTCGACCCCAGCACCACACTCACGCGCTCGTGCAGTTTGTTGGGTTGCAGGTCCATGATGCGTTGCTTGCCGTTGGTAGAGAGGCCACCGGCTTGCTCTATCAGCCAGCTCATGGGGTTGGCTTCGTACATCAGGCGCAGCTTGCCGGCTTTTTCGGGCTCGCGTTTGTCCCAGGGGTACATGAAGATGCCGCCGCGCGTCAATATGCGGTGCACGTCGGCCACCATCGATGCTATCCAGCGCATGTTGAAGTTTTTACCGCGTGGGCCTTCTTTGCCCAGCAAGCATTCGTCAATGTAGCGTTTGACGGGTTCGTCCCAGTGGCGCATGTTGCTCATGTTGATAGCAAACTCTTGCGTGTCTGGTGGGATTTGCACGTTCTCTTGCGTGAGGACAAACGAGCCTTGTTCGCGGTCCAGCGTGAACATGGCCACGCCGTCGCCTACCGTCAGCACCAGGGTGGTTTGTGGGCCGTACACGCAATAGCCAGCCGCCACCTGTTTGTTGCCTGATTGCAAAAAGTCTTTTTCATCAACTACGCCGCTGCCCTCGGGTTTTTTCAACACGCTAAAGATAGTCCCAATGCTGACGTTGACATCAATGTTGCTGCTACCGTCCAGCGGGTCAAACAGCAGCAGGTATTCACCTTGTGGGTAGCGGTTGGGCACCACATGGATGCTGTCCATTTCTTCACTGGCCATCGCTGCCAGGTGCCCACCCCATTCATTGGCTTCAATCAACACTTCGTTAGCGATGATGTCTAGCTTTTTTTGCACCTCGCCTTGAACGTTTTCACTGCCCGCTGTGCCTAGTATGCTGGCCTCTCCGCCGATCGCGCCTTTGTTGACAGCTTGGCTGATGCTTTTGCAGGCTCTAGCTACCACTTCCAAAAGCAAGCGCAGCTCGGGCGGTATGTGGCCGTCTTGGCGTTGCTGTTCAACCAGGTAGCGGGTCAGTGAAATATTCTTGGACATGATGTGTTCCGTAAGTGGTTTTCAGGTCGCCAAGGCACGTGTTACGACTTCAAGTGTGTCTTTGCTCAAATCATTTTTTGCAGCGACTCGGGCAATGGCTTCACGGGCGGCGCTGCGATACGGCTCTGCCAGTTTGGCCCAGCGGTCAAGTGCCCTGGCCAAGCGCGCAGCGACTTGCGGGTTGGTGGCGTCGAGTTCAATGACACGTTCGCTCCAATACACGTAACCGGCCGCGTCTGCCCGATGAAAAGCGGCTGCATTTGCGCAGTATGTGCTGATCACACTTCGTGCGCGATTCGGGTTTTTCAGGCTGAAGTCACTGTGCTTCATGAGCTGTTTGACGGCGGTCAGGATGTTGCCGCTGCGGTCAGGGCAGCTGGCTTGCAGACTGAACCATTTGTCAATCACCAGCGCTTCATCTTTGAACATGGCGTGGAACTGTGCCAGAGCTTGGCCCGCGAATGCGTGGCCGCTGGTGACCAAAGCAGCGAGGGCGTTGAAGCGGTCTGTCATGTTGCCTGCCCCAAAAAAGCGCTGCAAAGTTTTGGCTGGCCAATCCGTGTTGTCTGCTGGTGTTGTTGGTGCTACAACGGCTGCCAAGCAAAGGTAGGTTAGTGCCATACCGGCCAGCGCCCGCCTGCTAGATGAAGCAGCATCGGGCAGGTAGGCTCCGGTAACTTGATTAGCCTCGTACACTGCCACCCAGTCGGCTTGCAGGCTGGTGGCCAGTTGCTCGCGCATGGCTTCGCGTACCGCGTGAATTTGCTGCGGGTCTACCACGTCTAGTTGCTCGGCCAGGTAAGTTTCAGACGGCAGCGTTAGCACCAACTCTTTGAAAGCAGCATCCAGCGCCCGGTCGTTCAAAATTTGTCGCATGGCAGTCAAATATGCCTCATTTAGAGGGGCTTTTGGTGCTGAATCGGCCTGAATACGGGCGCGAGCAGCTCCTGAATTTATAGCAAATAAAGCTGACCTGACAGCCAGCCGTTGCCCGGCTTCCCAACGGTTGAAGGCGTCGCTGTCGTGTTCGAGCAGGTGCAGCAGTTGTGCATCGGTGTAGTCAAAATCGAGCACGACTGGCGCCGTGAAACCACGCAAGATGGACGGAACCGGCTGCTCTGTGATGCCTGTGAAGGTGAAGGCCTCTGTGGCCTGCGTCAGCACCAGCGTGCGGCAAGTGGCAGCTGCAGCACTGTCACCGGCAAGCTGCAGGGATAAGTCTTGGCCATCAACGCCCAGCAAACCTAGCGCCACCGGAATCACGAACGGCTCTTTGCTGGCTTGGCCGGTAGTGGGCGCGCAGCTTTGGCTCAAGGTGAGTGTGTAAGTGCTGGCTGCTGCGTCGTAGATGCCGTGCGCTGCCACGCGTGGTGTGCCTGCCTGGCTGTACCAGCGCTTGAACTGCGGCAGCAGCCGCGCCAAGTCAGACGTTGAGTTGGCATCTGCGATGGCTTGTGCAAAGTCGTCGCAGGTGACGGCTTGGCCGTCGTGCCGCTCGAAGTACAGAGTCATGCCCTTGGCAAAACCATCGCGGCCCACAAGGGTTTGCATCATGCGCACCA
>JANMWH010000228.1:0-2221 GCA_031393945.1 Polaromonas sp.
CGGTCGGTGCTGTCGGTGTCCGTGCCCCACACGGCAGACAGCAAAGCATCGCGCGAGCGGATGCGCCCGCGGTGCTGCAGCAGGTCAGCCAGCAAACCAAATTCGCGCCGCGTCAAGTGCAGCAATTGGTTGTTCAGGCTAACCCGCTGGCCTGGCGCGTCCATCGTGAATACGGCGCTTGACACGGCTGCTGTGGGCTTCAAGGGTTCAGGCGGCATCATGCGCGACCGCCTGAGCATGCTGCGCACACGCGCCAGCAATTCGCGCGGGCTGAACGGCTTGGTCACGTAATCATCAGCGCCCAGCTCTAGGCCCAGCACGCGGTCAATTTCTTCGCCCTGCGCGCTCAATATCAAAATCGGCAAGTTGCGGCTTGTTGCATCGCTGCGCAACTGCTTGCACCAATCCAGCCCGCTTCCGTCTGGCAGGCCAATGTCCAGAATCAAAATATCAGGCAGGCGCAGCGCCAGTTGCCTGCGCGCGTCCAGCAACTGCAAGCTGTGCGTAACGAGCAATCCGTCCCGTTCAAGGGTGTACACCACCGAGCGGGCAATCGCCGGGTCGTCTTCGACCAGTAAAACGTGCGGGTTGCTCATCGCTTCATCGGCTTAGATCAGCCCTTCATCAGCAGCGGAAACAACTTGCCCAGCCCATCGGCCATCACTTCCACTGCCAACGCGGCGAGTATCAAACCCATCAGCCGCGTCATCACGTTAATGCCGGTGCGGCCCAGCACGCGGGCGATCGGCTGGGCCAGTGAAAAGCACAACGCCGTGGCCAACGCAATCACCACGCCGTAGCCCACCAGCGTGCCCAGTTGCAAATACGTCTTGGCTTTTTCAGCGTAAATCACGACTGTTGACATGGTGGCCGGGCCAGTCAGCAGCGGAATGGTCAGTGGCACCACCGCAATGCTGGCACCCATCGCGGCTTTGGCTGCGCCGTCTTCCATGTCGTGGGTTTGCGGCTTGGCTTCAGCGGGTTGGGCGTTTAGCATGTTCATGGCGCTGATCAGCAGTAGCATGCCGCCGCCTACTTGAAAACTGGCGAGCGAGATGCCGAAAAAATTCAAAATCTGCAAACCCAGCAGCGCGCTGATGGCAATCACTACAAACGCGCTGAAAGACGAAATCCAGATCGTGCGCCGCTTTTGCTCGCGTGAAAAGCCCTGTGTGTAGTGAATAAAAAACGGCACTATCGCCAGCGGGTTGACGATGGCCAGTAGGGTGACTAGGGGTTTGAAGTCCATTAAATTGCTTTGTTAAATGTGTTGATGTGCCTGCAATACGTCCTCAAAGAGACAACGCCCGTAGACATTTACCTGCCACCCGCCACGTCAATGATGGCACCCGTGGCGTAGCTCGATTTTTCGCCCAGCAGCCACAAAATAGCCTCTGCCACTTCCGCGCTGCTGCCTGCGCGCTGCATCGGCACTTGCGGCGCTACTTCGCGTGCGCGGTTGGGCAAGCCGCCCGATGCGTGAATGTCGGTGTCAATAATGCCAGGCCGCACTGCGTTCACGCGAATGCCCTCGGTGGCCACCTCTTTGGCCAAGCCTTGCGTGAAGGTGTCGATGGCGCCTTTGGCCGATGCGTAGTCCACATACTGGCCGGGCGAACCAATGCGCGCTGCTGCGCTTGATACATTGACAATCGCGCCGCCTGCGCCGCCATATAGCTTGCTCATGCGCTTGACGGCTTCGCGCGCGCAAAGAAATGAGCCAAATACATTTACCGCAAACATACGCTGCAGGCGCTCCAGGCTTATGGCGTCGACCCGGCTGACCTGGTCGACCACGCCAGCGTTGTTGGCCAGTGCCGTCAGGCGGCCCAGCTTGGCGTCTACTTTTTTGAACATGGCCAGTACGTCGGCTTCAACCGACACATCCGCTTGCACGGTGATGGCCATGCCGCCGCTGGCGCGAATCAGTCGCACTACCTCGTCGGCTGCTAATGAGTTAGCGGCGTAGTTCACGGCAACTGCATAGCCGTGTTCGGCGGCCAGCAAGGCGGTGGCTGCACCAATGCCGCGCGAGGCACCGGTAACCAAAAGAATCTTCTCCACAATCGTGTCCCTATGCGTAGCGCAAGTTTGCGATAACAATGTACTTCACCTTATTGTCAACCGGAGTCAACGCCATGGGTCAATTTATCAACCTGAAGTCACCAGACGGATTTAATGTGCCGGTGTACGTTGCCCAGCCTGCTACGCGCGCCAATGC
>JANMWH010000230.1:0-2278 GCA_031393945.1 Polaromonas sp.
AATTGGTTTTAATGTTGTGGATAAAAACCCCGGTTGGTGCAATTACAACGGGCGCAGCCTGCTACAAATACTGGAGCAACTCAGCAGCACGCCAGCCGACGTGCAGCAGCCGTTCGCCTTCCCCGTGCAGTGGGTAGAGAAGCCAGAAACCAACAATAACGACACCTCCCAAGGCCGACGCATCTTCTGGGGCCGCATCGCCAGCGGCACGGCGCAACCGGGTGTTGAAGTCACCGTCATGCCCAGCGGAAAAACCGCCAAAATCGCGCAGGTGTTGAGCCATACCCGCCAAGTCAAAGATGTGGCGGCCAATCACAGCGCCGGCATTATTCTCGACCGTGAGCTGGACGTTTCACGCGGCGATTGGCTGCTGGCAACCAGCGACGCTAACCCCAACCCTGGCACCAAAGAAATCATCGCCACTGTCGCCTGGATGGACGACGAACCGTTGATTGCGGGCCGCCTGTATTGGGCGCTGCACGGCCACCGCTGGGTCAAAGCCAAGGTCAAGCGCATCGTCAGCCACATCAATATCAACACGCTTGAAAGCCATGATGCGAGTCAGCTCGATGCCAATGCCATTGGCGTGGTTGAGCTGGCGCTGTTAGAACCCATTGCCGCCGTGCCGTACAAGCAGTCGCGCAGCCTGGGCGCGCTGATTTTGGTGGACACCGCCAGCCACAAAACCTCAGGCGCGGCTCTGGTCTTGTAATGCCATTAAAATGTGGCTTGTTTCAGACTAGCCCGTAACACTGCAAAACGCCCCATGACCCACATCGTTTCAGACTCCTGCATCCGCTGCAAATACACCGACTGCGTGGACGTTTGCCCGGTCGACTGCTTTCGCGAAGGCCCCAACATGCTGGTGATTGACCCGGACGAATGCATTGATTGCGCCGTCTGCATTCCAGAATGCCCAGTCAACGCCATTTACGCTGAAGAAGACGTGCCAGCAGACCAGATGCACTTCATCAAACTCAACGTCGAACTAAGCGCCGCCGCAGGCTGGAAAAGCATCACCAAACGCAAGGCACCGCTGGCCGATGCTGACGAGTGGAAAGACAAAACCGGAAAACTCAGCGAATTAATTCGCTAAGTGGCACACCCCCTCCGGATGCTCACTGCGTGTAGCACCAACCCCCCTTGCAGGGGGCGACACCTGCGGCCTGGCAAAGCCAGTTCCGCGATGTCCGGCAATAAAAACACCAACCTTCGCAAGTGTGTCTGCTAATGGCAAGCGCTAACAAAATAGAAATTGACGCGCTAATCATCGGCGCGGGCCCAGTCGGCTTGTTTCAGGTCTTCCAGCTCGGCCTGCTAGAAATCAAATGCCACGTTATCGACGCGCTGCCCTACCCCGGCGGCCAGTGCATTGAGCTGTACCCCGACAAACCCATCTACGACATACCCGGCACGCCGCGCACCACGGGGCGCGAGCTGACTGCCAGCCTGCTTAAACAAGCAGCGCCCTTCAACGCTACTTTTCACCTTGGCCACACCGTTACGGCCGTTGAAAAATCAGCCGACGGAAGCTTTGCGGTGGGTACATCGCTCGGTACGCAGTTCAAGACTAAAGTAATCGTCATTGCAGCAGGCGTTGGCGCGTTTCAGCCTAAAAAACTCGCGGTTGATGGCTTGGCGCAGTTTGAAAACCAGCAACTTTTCTACCATTCAAACGATGCGGCGAACTTTAATGGCAAGCATGTACTGGTCGTTGGCGGTGATGACGCCGCGCTTGAATGCGCCATTGACCTTGCCAACACGGGCACGGCGAAAGGCATAACCCTGCTCCACCGCCGCGATGTGTACCAAGCTGCGCCCGTGCTGGTCGCACAAGTCAAAGCGCTTGAACTGGCAGGCAAGCTGGCGTTAAAGGTGGGCCAAGTCACGGGCTTTGATGCAGCCAGCGGCAAGCTGACGGCGGCCAGCATCACGGGCGTGGATGGCACTGCCCACAGCGTACCGGTAGACACGTTGCTGGTCTACCTCGGCTTGTCGCCCAAGCTGGGGCCGATTGCCGACTGGGGCCTGGACATGGCCAAAAAGCAGGTGGCGGTTGACACTGAAAAGTTTTCTACCAACGTGCGCGGCATATTCGCCGTGGGCGACATCAACACCTACCCGGGTAAGAAAAAACTGATTTTGAGCGGCTTCCACGAATGCGCGCTCGCGGCTTTCGGCGCAGCAGACATCGTCTACCCGGGCAAAAACCCACAGCTTGAATACACCACCAGCAGCACGCGACTGCACCGGCTGCTGGGTGTCGATGGGCAAGCAA
>JANMWH010000002.1:0-14703 GCA_031393945.1 Polaromonas sp.
AAGCGGCGGGCAAACCACGCAGTTCGAGGTTAGTCCGCGTGACCATTTTGTGATTCCGTCGTGGCACACCGCCACGCTAGCCAGCAGCGAAGGCTGCGTGCTTTTCAGTTTTTCAGACCGTCCGGTGCATCAGGCACTGGGCATACATAAAGAAGAGAGAAAGTCATGAGCAACTCCGCCAGTTATGTTTTTAGCCCACCACCTGTTGTGTCGGTACCCGTTGTTGGCAGCACTGACCGCTACGCCGTGCACCGCGTGTACTGCGTAGGCCGCAATTACGAAGAGCACGCCAAAGAAATGGGCTTTACCGGCCGCGAGCCGCCGTTTTTCTTTTTAAAACCGGCCGATGCAATCGTGGCGGTGGACGCTGGCACAGTTGGTAGCCTGCCCTACCCCAGCCTGACCAAAAACTTTCACCACGAAATTGAGCTGGTGGTGGCGATTGGCACAGGCGGCAAAAACATCAAAGCGGCGGACGCCCACAAACACATTTATGGCTACGCCGTGGGCCTGGACATGACGCGCCGCGACTTGCAAGGCGAAATGAAAAAAGCCGGCCGCCCGTGGTGCATTGGCAAAGGTTTTGACCATTCCGCACCGATTGGGCCGATCACGCCCGTCGCGCAGGCTGGCGATGTGAACAACGCTGAGCTGTATGTGCAGGTGGGCGGCATTGACCGGCAGCGAAGCAACGTGTCCAAACTGATCTGGAACGTGGCCGAGACGATTGAACACTTGTCTGCAGCCTGGGAGCTGATGCCCGGCGATTTGATTTACACCGGCACACCCGAAGGCGTGGCAGCTGTTGTCGCTGGCGACACCATGGTTGGCAGCGTTGCCGGGCTGGGTGAATTACACGTTAAAGTTGTTTAAAAACCAATGGATACGTGCTCAATAAGAGGCTTTCAGCTATGAAAATACTAGCAAATTTGGCAAAATTCTGCGCCATTCTGGCCGGGCTGCTGCTGATTTTTATCACGCTGATGACCTGCGTCAGCATCATTGGCCGCGACCTGATTGGCAAAACCATTGTGGGTGACTTTGAATTGTCGGGTGCGGCGGCGGGCGCGGCGATAGCGCTGTTCATGCCGTGGTGCCAGGTCAGGCGGGGCAATATTGTGGTCGATTTTTTCACCACCAAAGCGTCGCCTGCGACGCAAGATTTGATGGACCGCATCGGCGCATTGCTGCTGGGCTGCGTGATGGCGCTGATGGCCTGGCGCACAACGGTAGGCGGCTTGAATTCATTTCGTACCCACTCAGAAACCCAAATTTTGGGCCTGCCCGAGTGGATTGTTTACGCCCTGATGGTGCCGCCGCTGGCTTTGACGGTATTGATCGCGCTGCACCAAGGCATTTTTGGTTTTGAAGCGCAAACCACCCAAGACAACCCGGAGCTTGCTGTTTAAGCATCAATTTTTATGAGCGCTATACAACTTGCGTTAATGATTTTCGGCATCATGCTGGTGCTAATGGCGGTGCGCGTGCCGATTGCCATCACCATGTTTTTGGCGGGCGGCATCGGCTATGTCATGCAAACCGGCTGGAGCCCGCTGGCCAATTTTTTAAACAGTCAGGCGTTTGCGCGTTTTGCGAGTTATGACTTGTCGGTGATTCCGCTGTTTATTTTGATGGGCCACTTCGCCACGCAAGGCGGCATCAGTAAAGCGCTGTTTCAGTTCGCTGCCGGCGTGATGGGCCGTTTCAAAGGTGGCTTGGCCATGGGTGCGGTGCTGGCCTGCGCAGCCTTTGGCGCCATCTGCGGCTCGTCAGTCGCTACTGCCGCCACTATTACCAACGTGGCTTATGACGAAATGCGAAACCACGGCTATTCAGGCCGCTTGACAACTGGCACGCTGGCCGCAGGCGGCACGCTGGGCATTTTGATTCCACCGTCGGTTCCGCTGGTCATTTACGCGATTTTGACCGAGCAAAACATAGCCAAACTGTTTGCCGCTGCCATGGTGCCCGGCATTATTGCCATGCTGGGCTACATGGTGGCGATTGCGATTTATGTTCGCGTGGTGCCGGGTCAGGCGCCTGAAAAAGCGCAGGCTACACAAACCAATATTGCCGAGGCACTCAAAGGCATTGGACCGATCGCCATTATTTTCGTCATTGTGTTTGGCGGCATTTACGGTGGTTTTTTCACGCCTACCGAAGGCGCGGCAGTGGGCGCGTTTGCTACTTTTATTGCAGCGCTGGCCAAGCGCGAAATGACCTGGGAAAAATTCAAAACCTGCTTTTACGCCACGGCCGAAAGCTCGGCCATGATCTTTTTAATCTTTTTGGGTGCAGATTTAATGAACGCGTCGTTGGCGCTGACACAAGTGCCCGCCCAACTCGCTCAAGTGGTGGGCAGCTGGGGCCTGTCGCCTGTGATGGTGGTGGCGGCCATCATGCTGTTTTATGTGGTGCTGGGCGCAGTGATGGACGAGCTGAGCATGATTTTGCTGACCATTCCGATCTTTTTCCCGATGGTAATGAGCCTGGACTTTGGCATGAGCAAAGAGTACACCGCCATCTGGTTCGGCATCATGGTGCTGATGACGGTTGGTTTTGGCATGCTGGCACCGCCGGTCGGGCTGAACGTGTACGTCGTTAACGGCATGACCAAAGGCAAAAGCAACGCCGTGCCGATTGCGGAAAGCTACAAAGGCGTGATGCCGTTTTTAATTTCTGACACGCTGCGCACGCTGCTGCTTTTGTTTTTTCCGGGTATTTCGCTGTGGCTGGTGAAATACATTACTTAAAAACGCCCGAATCACCTCACCCGACATGAATCCCAACATGAATCTCAACATGACACCTGACACGACCCTTCACATGACCTTGTTACGCTCTGCTGGCACCTTGTTACTTGCAATTGCCAGCACGGTATCTGTTGCCCAGCCCTACCCCAGCAAACCCATCACGCTGGTGGTGCCCAATCCGCCTGGCGGTTTTGTCGATACATCGGCGCGTATCTTGTCGGACTCGTTGGCCAAAGTGACCAGCCAAACGGTGGTGGTAGACAACCGAGGCGGTGGCAGTGGCAATGTGGCGTACCAGGCGGTAGCGCGCGCCACGCCTGATGATTACACACTGCTTAACTCTTATTCGGCCTACCACGTGGGCAACCCCAACCTCACGCCCAAACTGCCGTGGTCGCAAAAAGACTTTGTGTCGGTGGCGCTTATCACGGTGGCCACCAACGTGATTGCCATTCATCCGTCGATCCCGGCCAACAACTTGAGTGAGTTCACCCGCTACCTCAAAGCCAACCCCGGTAAATTAAGCTACGCCAGCCAGGGCAACGGCTCGCTGTCGCATATCGGCACCGAAATGTTCAAGCAGCAAACGCAAACCAGCATGGTGCACATTCCGTACCGAGGCTCTGGCCCGGCACTGCAAGATGTGTTGTCGGGCCAGGTGCAGGTGTTTATCACCACCCCGCCGTCGGTGATGGGGCAAATTCAGGTGGGCAAGCTAAAAGGCTTGGCGGTAGCGGGCAAAACCCGCCACCCGGGTTTGCCCGGCGTGCCCACCACGGCAGAAGCCGGATTGAAGGGCTTTGAGCTGGAAGCCTGGATCGGCATCTTTGCGCCCGCAGGCACGCCCGCTGATGTGGTGGCCAAACTCAGCAGCCAGATCAAAGCTGCGCTGGATCTGCCTGAAACCAAAACCCGCGCCGACACTGCAGGCATAGAGCTGCGCTACATGACGCCGACGGCGCTGGACGCGTTGGTGAAAAAAGACACCGAGTTTTGGGCCAAAACTATTCAGTCGGCTGGCATCAAGGCTGAATAAGGTGACAGCTCTCGCCCAAAGCCATTGCCACGCCGCAAACTGACACTGCAAAGCGCTTTTAGCTACTATTATTTTCATAGCTGCTCGCGCCCGATTTTGTTTGGCTACAGGTTCATTTTATGCATAAAAAAGCGGTTTTTACGTCTCAAATAACGATCTGGGCCGGTGAGGCGATTGCGGTGCTTTCCCTTCTCGTTAGGGCATGTACGGGTTTGCAAAAACTGTGATTCGCATTAAATTTTCAGGTTGATTTTTCATTCGTTCAAGGAACCTTCATGATCGCCAGACGCACTCTTTTAAAAACCGGCGCTGCCGCTGCTTTGGGTGCGCCAGCCCTGTCCGGCCTGGCGCAGCAAGCCGTTACGATGAAGTTTCACACCTTCATGTCGCCGCAGTCGAACGTATGGCTGACCATGCACAAGCCGTGGATGGACAAGGTCGAAAAAGAATCGGGCGGCCGCATCAAGTTTGAAGGCTATCCGGCCATGCAGCTGGGCGGCACACCCGTGCAGCTGTATGACCAGGCCAAAGACGGCGTGGTCGATGTGGTGTGGACGCTGCCCGGCAACACGGCCGGCCGTTTTCCGCGGGTTGAAGTGTTTGAGCTACCGTTCATGATGAACAATGCCGAAGCCACTTCCAAAGCCTACTGGGAGTACTTTCAAACTGTTGCCGCGGACGAATTCAAAGACACGCAAGTGTTGGCGCTGCAAGTGCACGGCCCGGGTGTGATTCACACTGTCGACAAAGCAGTTAAATCTATTGCAGACATGCGCGGCTTGAAGGTGCGCGGCCCTACCCGCCAAGTCACCAAACTTTTGGGCGTGCTGGGCGCTACGCCAGTGGGCATGCCGCTGCCCGGCATTCCCGATGCACTGAGCAAAGGCACGATCAGCGGCTGCGTGATTCCTTGGGAAGTGGTGCCATCAGTCAAGGTAAACGAACTCACCAAGTTCCACGCCGAATTTGACCCTGCGGGCGGC
Source organism: Polaromonas sp. (assembly GCA_031393945.1). GTDB lineage: Bacteria > Pseudomonadota > Gammaproteobacteria > Burkholderiales > Burkholderiaceae_C > Polaromonas. The sequence continues at coordinate 4,773 of JANMWH010000002.1, forward strand.
AGTTTGTACACCACCACCTTTGTAATGGCCATGAACAAAGCCAAGTACAACTCGCTGGCGCCTGACCTGAAAAAAGTCATCGACAACAACTCAGGCATGGCCACCTCAGCCATGCTGGGTAAAACGCAGCAGGGCAACGACGGCATTGGCCGCAAATCTGCCAGCGACCGCGGCAACACGATCTACACCGTAAGCGTTGCCGAGGCGCAAGACTTCCGCCGCAAGGCCCGCGCGGTAGAAGTCGAGTGGGTAGAGGACATGAACAAAAAAGGCTTTGACGGCAAAAAGCTGCTCGACACCGCCAAAATACTGATTGAAAAACACGGCAAAACCACTAAAGCTTGAGGGCGTAGCGCCTGCTGTGCAATAAAAAACCGGCCTTTGAGCCGGTTTTTTTACTGGGGCGCTTAAAAACGCATGAAATGACAGCTTTTTATGAGTTTTAGCCAATGAATACGGGCGCGAGCAGCTATATTTTAAATAGCAAATAATGCTTTGCCTTACGGCTAAACAGCACGAGTTTTGCGTGACAAAAAATCTGAACAGGCACTAATCAACACCAAGTGAGGCGCAGTCACTGCAGCCAGCGCCACAATCAACCAGCGCAGCGCGCTTGGCACATCTGGCGCTGCAGAAACACTTGGGCTCAGCAACAGCCAAAGCCCCGCGCCCAGCAGCCACGTAGCCAACAAGGTAGCTGCTAAACCAGCCGCAACCAGCGCAGGCCTTGGCTTAGCCGTAGGCTGCGCGTCGCTGGCAACCCAAGCCCGCCACACCCGCCAAATATGAACGGGCGCGTGATAAATGCCGAAGTAAAGCGCAAATGCCATTACTGGAGAAAACACAAGGTAGGCCGCGGCGCAGCCGAGCAATTCAAACCAGGCGTGCCGCGCGGCCCGCGCATTACGCAAGCCGCAAGCAACCGCCCACACCGCCAGCAAAACTAACCAGGCCATGGCTGCCGCGCGCCAGACCTGAAGCGCAGCCGGCTCCACCACGGGCGCTAACAAGGTGGCAAGCTGATCGGGAGCAAGCCACACAGCCAGCATGATGGGCGCGCCGCCCACCACAATGCGAGTCAAGCCAGCCGACCATGGCGGCAGGTCATCCCATCGCCCGTACGGCTCGCCAAAATGCCAGATCGACATGGCAATCAGCACCCCCAAAGCGACGGCCATAGCGCCGCTAAGCCACCAACCCAGCAGTAAAACTGAGGCCAGGTAAGCGATAAGCACCCGCAGAAGCGCCCAGCGATTGGCGAATTTGCGTTGCAACAGCGGCGCATCAAGCGCGCCATGCAAAAAGCCCACGCTCAAGCTCAAGCCAACCAGCGCCCAAGCGCCGGCTTGCGGCTGGGTGGTATCTAACCACCACACCATGGCCAGTGCTACCGGCGCTATCAAACACAAGCCAATCAGAGCCGCCTGCCCTCGCCTCACTTAGCCCACCAGAACCCTGCGCACCGCACGCAAAAAATGCAGTTTGGGCAGCTGCAAACTGACCTGCAAGCGCTGCATCATGCTGGGGCGACCGGTTAAAAAACTAACCCAGGTTTCAGGCGATATGCCTTTGAACATGGCCATGAAAAACTCCGGCGCACGTGGCCAGTCGGCCTTTAAGCCGTCGCAGAAAATTTTGTCCATCCACGCGTCGAGCCAGTCACGGCGGTACGGCGGCACCCTAACATCAGCCAGCGGAACCCCACTAAAACACTGCGCAATACGCCGCGCTTCTGCAACGGTTTCCAAAAAGGCAAAGCCTGTGGACGCCCGCAGCGTGCCAGCAGCCTTACCAAGGGCAACCACCCGGCTACTGCCGTCCGTTGCCTCGGGTTGGCGCGTGCGTGCCTGCAAGTCGAGGCAACCGCGTTCACGGTACACGCATTTGTAGTCGGTCACGCCGTAACGACTTTGCAAATAGTCACGCAGCTCGGCGGCGTAGTCGGGCTGGTGGTTAAAAGCCGACATCCAGGTGCTTTCCACCAAGGCCTGACGCGGCCCATAAGGCAACACGTACAAAAAGTGCAAGCCCAGCGTAGCGGGCTGAAAGTTCATCAGCTCCACGGCGCTGTCGTCAAAGCAGTCAGCGTCGGTTTGAACCTCCCAGCCTTCAAAATGCTGGCACAACGCGTCTGGCAGCGGCGCTGGGTTGGGCCGGCCGTCCATCACCCAAGCGGCTGTAAGCGCTGTGCCGTCGGCGAACTGCACGGTTGCCCGCGGCTGGGTTTGAACGCTGGTAACCGCAACGTTCATTTTGAGCTGCACGTGCGGCGCAAGCGCTATTTGTGCCAATGCAAATTCGTAAAACGCATCAGCGTCTATCGTGCAGTAAGCATGCTTGCTGGCGTGCTGCGCGTGGTTTCCTTCGTAGCTCAAACGCCAGGCATTCCAACGCTTGCGTTCAAGGCCGCTGTAACGATGAGCGTGGGTTTGCCAGTAGCTCCAGGTGCGGTCGCGGCTGTAGCTGGCGCGCTTTTCAAGCACCAGCACCCGCAAGTGGGCATACGCAGGCTGCGCCAGCTCTACCGCAAGCGACAAGCCGCCCAGGCCGCCGCCCACAATCAAGATGTCCCAATCGTTCACGGTCACTTTCTCAGTCATTCACCGGCTTCGCAAAACACGCGGACACTACCCATCAGGGTTGTTGGTCCGCAAAAAATAAAAAGACCCGGCCGGCACATTAAATGGCCGGCCGGGTCGAAGAAATGTCTGAACAGCAGTAAAAAACTACAACTGCAGCATCGCTTCGCGGATTTTCTGTTCGCGCACAATTTGGCGCACGGTGTAAATGGCCACCATGCCAAAACCAACTTTGTTCACAAGGTCAGCAATGTTGTAGACAAGTTCGCGGCCCACGCGCAAATCAGGTGAGTTCGAAATCAAGGTCAGCAAATAGCCGAGCGGATAAATCGCCCATCCGATCACGATAAACAACTTCAACCGGCTCAAACCTACTTTCACCGGCCCAAGTTTGTTTGAAGCAGCGTTTGTAACCGCTGTATATAAGATGAAAATAATGAACAACCAAGCCAGGCAGCTAACGCCGAACATCGCCCAACCGACTAATGTGGAGCCCTTCGACGCATTGATTGAAGATTCACCGGCCAAGCCAAACAAAATCATCAGCACGTCAGCAACAATCACCAGCAAAGCTACAGCGGGCGCTTCATCACCGCCCAACATTTCTGGAAATTTCAACACTAACAGCGGTGTAGTGACCAACCAGTCAATATAGCGCAGCACGGTGGGGTAGTCGCCTTTGGCAAGCGCGTCGGTGCCAATGCCGTACTTGTAATTGATAAATCCGTACATGATGGCAGCCATGAGGCAGTACACCGCAGACGTTACTGCGTTGGACTGATGCTCAAGCGGTAGCGAACTCTTGATGGCCGAAAAATAATAAAAGCCGCCAATGAGTCCGATAAAACCCATTAAAAATGAAAACTGCGTGGCCATGATCAAGTCAAATTGCATGGTAATTCCTTAAACGATTGAAAACAAACAAGTGCTGGGAGAAAAAGTTAATCTTAAGAAGAGTTAGACCGATAAATTGGTGTACCGCGCACCGAACTTTTCAGCCGTGTCGCGGTTGGTGTAGATGGTGACGATTTTTTTTATGCCCATCATTGTGCCGAACAGATCGTCTTTGGATTTGCAGGCCTGTATTTTCGAAACCACGGGCCCAGAATCGCTTCCCAGCAGCGCGGTCACGTCGCGAATCATGTTGGCTTTGTAGCTATCTAATTCTGGAAAATAATTGGCGGCGGGCTGGTACTGCTGTTGCGGCGCTTGCTGGGGGGCGTAAGCCTGCTGAGGGGGCGGCGCACTGCTGTACCCCGAAGCAATGTTTGCCCCATTACTGACCCGCATTTGGCCAATACCCACTACGTTGTCCGCCGCTCCTGCCACCTCTAAAAACCCCTGCCCAGCCAAACCTTCAAGCACCGCCTGAAGGGACGGCAGGTTTTGGTAGCGGGCGGCCAATTGGTCAACCGACGCCTCGCCGTCAACGGCTAGTAAATAGCTGACCAACCGCAACGGCAAGCCGCTGGATTTAAAGGCAACTTCATCAATGCCTTTAAGCGATTTTCTGTAAATGACTGACATATTTTCCCTAGCTTTTTTTGTTGTCGCGACCGGTTTAAACCGACGGCATAAAACCTGATTCTTTGGACTCTATATCGATACGCGGCAAGCGCGACTTTGAGGTTCCAACGCGAATCGACTCTTGAAAACCTGAAACAGCACTGCTGGCAATTCTGCCCAGGCGCCTGACGTACCCCATCCGTTCCAAAATAAAAAACTTTTCTGACAGCGGATCAAAAGCCATCAGGTAGGGCACATACTGGGCAACTGGGCAAACGCCGTCTACCAGTGTTAATACCGTTTTAAGCCGCAAGTCCATTGGCTCTGTGGTGTTGCGCAGTGCGGTGTACCCGGCCGGGGTGATGCTAAAAACGACCTCTGCCAAACCGGTCATAAGTTATCCCGCAGTACCTGTTTGATGGCCTTCAAATGCTGCACGCTTGGCTCGCCTATCACTGCAATCATTTGCTCATAGCCGCCGAGCGTAACGGCTAGCAGCTCCAAAGACGTAATTTCCTCAATTTCCTTGAGGATTTGAAAAGATTGGTCGGGCAGATGCGTCAACACAAAATGGGACATGGAATCCACTACAGCTTGCAGAGCGGGGCTTTGTATTTGCCGTGCAACTGGCATGGCTTGCGTGGCCAGCTCCGAAGCCTGCCAGCTTTGCATGCTGATCGAGTTCGGTGATTCAACCGGAGCACTCGGGGGCCGTGTCCAGGCACCCATACTGACATCGTTTGAGCGAACAGATACAGAAGGGCGCGTTGGCGACGCCGGTTTGATTGGCGCGGCTGCGGCGGCTGCACCTAGCTCGCTATTTAAAGACGTCGCCGCGCTCCCGCCCTCGACTTGTTTTATCAGGCCGGCCATGTCCAAAGACTGCAATATTGCCCTGACGTCACCAAAAGAGCTGAGATTTTTTTCAAACGCGTCCACCGTGGTACGACCATCGATGACCTTCAAAATTGACTTCAACTTGCGCGGCAAAGCTGACTGCGGGCTGTACGCAGCCTCTTGACCTTCTTCTGTTCGAACAAAAACCGCCATGTGGTTGTAACTAAATTTAAAAATGTAGCGCCAAAATACGCGCTGATGGCAGTTTATCGGTAAACGCTACGCAAACGATGAAACAACCATCGGTTAACTAGGTGAATTTCAAAACTGTTGTGCCCAGATGCAAGATCGTGTGAAAAGTCACACCTGTTTTTGGTGCGTAAGGCACATGAGGTGCGTGACGCTTTGAGCAGCCGGAAGGCCAGCAGTTGCGATGGAAGTCATTTGAATCAAAGAGGCGGTTCGAACTCGCTAAACTTCAGCGATGCTTAGACCTCCTTTAAAACACTGCCGCGAATGTGGCGGCAAAGTCACGTATCGGCTGCCAGACGACGGCGACACCAAAAGCCGCGCAATTTGCACGGTTTGCCAAACCGTTCATTACGAAAATCCGCTGAATGTAGTGGGCACGGTGCCGTTTTGGGGCACAGATGGCGCTCAAGTGCTGCTGTGCAAACGTAATATTGAACCGCGTAAAGGTTATTGGACGCTGCCAGCAGGCTTTATGGAGCTGAACGAAACCGCAGCGGAAGGCGCCGCTAGGGAAACCGTTGAAGAAGCTGGCGCGCAATTTGAAATGCAATCCCTGTTTTCAATAGTCAACGTGACCCGTGTTGGGCAGTTGCATTTGTTTTACCTCGCCAAATTGCTGAGCGCCCAGTTTGAGCCAGGTTTTGAAACCATGGAGGCGAAACTGTTTGAGGAACAGGATATTCCGTGGAACGACTTGGCTTTCAAAACCGTCAAGACGACGCTAGAACACTATTTTGCAGACCGCCGGCTAGGCGTTTTCAATGTTCATGAAATCGACGTCGTCTGATCACAGTGTGAACCCGCACGCAGAAGCCCATCGCCATCGCCATCACCATCGCCAGATTTTGCTAACTCAAGTCACGTTTTATTATTAAACAGGCCTGAAGCCAAATAAATTTAGGCGTAATGCACTATTAATTATGTAGCAAAAATCGATTGTTATGGTGTTTGCCCAGACACAAAAAAGCCACTAAGAAAACAATCCTTAGAGGCCAGTATTTAATTTGGTCGGTGTGAAAGGATTCGAACCTTCGACCCCTTGCACCCCATGCAAGTGCGCTACCAGGCTGCGCCACACACCGAAATTACCGCAAGTATAACTTGCCCAGGATATAAATTTTCAGCCCCGGGACACCAGTTGCAATCCCTTAAACAAGTATTGCCTGCAGGCCTTTTACTAGTGGGTGTTGGTCAGCAAATCCCGGATTTCAAACAACTCACGCCTTACAAGCTGCAGCCGCTGTTGAGCAGCGCTGCCAGCCGGCAAGTCGTGGCCGTCTGCAGTCAACTCGCTGTCTTCAAAATCACCAGAATCGACGAAATCGCCCAGGCCAGATTCCGGGCTTTCGATGACTTCAATGCCGTCTAGCAACACTTCGCCATTGCGGCGCTTGTCGCCCTCGTGCTGAACAATTTCATGCAATTTGTTACGTGCGCCGCTTATTGTGAAGCCCTGGTCGTACAACAAATCCCGAATTCGCCGGATCATCAACACTTCATGGTGCTGGTAATAGCGCCGGTTGCCACGCCTTTTCATGGGGCGCAGCTGCGTGAACTCCTGCTCCCAATATCGAAGCACGTGAGGTTTGACCCCGCACAACTCGCTGACCTCACCGATGGTGAAGTATCGCTTTGCCGGGATAGGTGGAAGGAAATTCTCCAATTAAATCAATACCCTGTAGAGGAAAGCTCCAAATCTACTCTAAGTTCAAACTTAGCGCAAAGGGTATCTTTAAAATGTGCAAATGTGTTGTGCGCTTACACTTTTTGATGTGTCAGAAATTCACCCGAGTTGCCACGCACAAAAACGTTTTAGTTGTTACAAACTACCTTGCCGGGCTGTTTGCCTGTATCTGCTCTTTGAGCTTGTGGCTGGCGTGAAACGTAACAACCCGTCTTGCTTTGATGGGAATAGCCTCACCGGTTCGTGGGTTTCGGCCGGGCCGCGGTGCTTTAGTGCGGATTTGGAAATTACCGAACCCAGAGATTTTGACGTCGTTGCCATTGACCAGATCGTCAGCGATCAGGTCAAAAAAGGCGTCAATCATGTCTTTTGACTCGCGCTTGTTCAGGCCAATCTGTTCAAACAAAAGCTCCGCCAGGTGCGCTTTGGTCAATGCTGGGGTTTCCAGGCTCTCGATTGAAAAATCCATAGTCGCTCAGCAATAACAAGTACTTGGGGGTGACGTTCAGGCCCGAAGGCGAGCCTGCAATTGATTTTGTAGCTTCGATAAAACAGATTGGACCGCCGCCTCGATGGCCTCTTCGGTCAGTGTAGCGGCGCCACTGGTCAGCACCAGCCGCACAGCTAAACTTTTTTCGCCAAGGCTCATGGCACTGCTGCCCGGCTGGGGGCGATACACATCGAACAGCACTGCTTTACTCAGCAAACCGTTGGTGTCAGCGCCGTAAATTGAGGCCATCAACGCCGAGTGCGTCACCGCTTCAGGGACGATGACCGCAATGTCGCGCTCGACAGGTTGTAGTTTGCTGACCGCCTCAAACACCGGCACCGGCCGCTGCAGTACCGCATCAAGGTCCAGCTCGAACAACAGCGGGGCTTGGGCCAGCTCGTAGCCTTGCCGCCATTTGGGGTGCAGCTCGCCAATAAAGCCAATAGCTTTGCCGCCTACCGACACGCTGGCGCAGCGCCCGGGGTGCATGGCGGGGTGTTCAGCCGGCAGGAAGGTGGCTTGCAGCGGCGCCAGCAACGCTTCGACATCGCCTTTAATGTCAAAAAAGTCGGCAGATTTAGCAGGTTGATCCCAGCTTACCTCTACACGCGGCCCGTAGGCCAAGCCCGCAATGCGCATCGGCTGATCGAACCCTGCCACGGTGGTATCGGTGTTTTGACTGTCTGGGTTACGCAAAAACACGCGGCCCAACTCAAACACATTGATACGCGAAGCTTTGCGGTCAAGATTGAATTTCAACACTTGCAGCAGACTGCCCAGCAACGACGAGCGCATCACGCTCATTTGGCTGGAAATAGGGTTGAGCAATTTAATCGGGTTGGGGTTACCCGCCAGCTCATGCTCCCAACGCTCTTCAACAAAACTGAAATTGATCGTTTCCTGGTAGCCCAACGACGCGAGCGAGCGGCGAACCGCAAAAGAGCTGCGCTGAGATTCTGGCTGGAGTCTTGCCGTGATCGGTGCCAACGGCGGTGTGTTGGGCAGCATGTCGTAGCCCACCATTCGCACCACTTCTTCGATCAAATCTTCTTCAATTTGAAGGTCAAAACGGTAACTGGGGGGGGTTACCATCAAGGTGCCCTCACCTTCTGCTACCGGCAGACCCAAGCGCTGCAGCGCGCCCAGGCATTGCGCCTGGGTCAACGGCATACCAATGACTTTGCTGGCTCTGGCCACACGTAAAGTCACCGGCGCTGCGAGTGGCAGGTTGACCCGCGCATCGTCTACCGGGCCGCAGGCGGTGGCTGGCGTGCCGCAAATATCAATAATCAGCTGGGTAATGCGCTCGACATGCTCAACAGTGCTTCCGGGGTCAACGCCGCGCTCAAAGCGGTGGCCTGCGTCGGTTGAAAAGTTATAGCGACGTGAACGGCCAGCGATCGCTTTTGGCCACCAAAACGCGGCTTCCAGGTACACGTTTTTAGTGTCATCGGTCACAGCAGTGGCGTCGCCGCCCATGATGCCGGCCAATGATTCAACTTGGGCAGTATCTGCAATCACGCCGACTTTTTCGTCAACCGTGACGGTGTTGCCGTTTAAAAGCTTGAGCGTCTCACCCGACTTGCCCCAGCGCACATCGAGCGCGCCGTGAATTTTGTCGAGGTCAAAAATATGCGAGGGCCGACCCAGTTCAAACATCACGTAATTTGAAATGTCCACCAGCGCCGTGACGCTTCTCTGACCGCAGCGCGCGAGCTTGTCGATCATCCACTGCGGCGTTTTGGCTTGCGGGTTGACGTTTTTAATCACGCGGCCAGAAAAGCGACCGCACAAGTCGGGCGCGCTGATTTTCACTGGCAAGTGGGCAGGGTCTGTTGCCGCTACTGCCGGGAACGCAAGCGTTTTGAGCGGTGCGCCAGTTAATGCAGACACTTCACGCGCCACACCATAAACACTTAGGCAATGGGCCAGATTCGGCGTGAGTTTGAGCGTGAACAAAGTGTCGTCCAGGCTTAAATACTCGCGAATGTCTTGACCCAGCCGCGCATCGGCGGCGAGTTCAAGCAAGCCGCCGTGGTCGTCAGACAATTTAAGCTCGCGAGCCGAGCACAACATGCCCTGGCTTTCAACGCCGCGCAGCTGGCCGACTTTGATCAAAAATGGTTTGCCGTCTTCACCGGGTGGCAGCTCTGCGCCCACCATTGCGCAGGGCACTTTGATGCCAACCCGGGCATTCGGCGCGCCGCAAACGATGCTGAGCAAAGCGCCCTGCCCCACGTCAACTTCGCAAACTTGAAGTTTGTCGGCGTTCGGGTGCTTGGCGGCAGACTTGATTTCACCCACCACGATTTTGGTGAACGGTGGCGCTACCGGTTTGAGTTCTTCCACTTCCAGCCCAGCCATCGTCAAGGTGTCGGCTAATTGCTGAGTTGTCAGTGGCGGGTTGCAAAATTCGCGCAACCAGGATTCTGGAAATTGCATATTCGTCCTCGTGAATGTTTAGTTTTGAAATTGCGATAAAAAGCGAATATCGCCATCAAAAAACAAGCGCAAATCATTCACGCCATAACGCAGCATGGTCAGCCGGTCTGGCCCCATGCCAAAGGCAAAGCCAATGTATTT
>JANMWH010000310.1:0-1781 GCA_031393945.1 Polaromonas sp.
AGTTTGCTGCTGTGCGCAGGAACCTGGACTCTGGCGCTTTACTGGAGATTTGCCAGCGGTTTTTAGCTTAAACCGCGGCTTCGTCTTGCTCGCCTGTGCGAATACGCACGGTGCGCTCAACGCTGGTGATAAAAATTTTGCCGTCGCCAATTTTTCCGGTGCGGGCGGCTCGAATGATGGCGTCCACGCAGCGGTCAACCTCTTCAGTTTTTACCACCACCTCGACTTTGACTTTAGGCAAAAAATCGACCACGTACTCGGCGCCTCGGTACAGCTCGGTGTGGCCTTTTTGGCGACCAAAGCCTTTGACTTCAGTCACTGTCAAGCCAGTAACGCCGCACTCAGCCAGCGCTTCACGGACTTCTTCGAGTTTAAATGGTTTGAGGATGGCGGTGATTTGCTTCACTTTTTGTCTCCGGGAAGGGTAAGGTTCAGGCGCGAAATCGATTGGTGATAGGGTAGCGCCAATCCTTGCCAAAACTCCTGTGAGTTACCCGAATGCCTGTAGGCGCTTGCCGCCGCTTGTACTCGTTGATTTTGATAAGCCGCGTCACGCGCTCAACCACCGCGCGGTCAAATCCGGCAGCAACAATGCTGTCGATGCTCTCATCATTTTCCATGTAGCGCTCCAAAATCGCGTCCAGCACGTCGTAGGGCGGCAGGCTGTCCTGGTCGGTTTGGTCGGCTTTTAGTTCGGCACTTGGCGGGCGGGTAATGATGCGCTCGGGAATCGGCGATTTGCCTGTGCCATAGGGGTCGTTGGCGTTGCGCCAGCGGGCCAGCCTGAACACGGTGGTTTTGGCCAGGTCCTTGATAACGGCAAAGCCGCCCGCCATGTCGCCGTAAAGTGTGCAGTAGCCGGTGGCCATTTCGCTCTTGTTGCCGGTGGTCAGCACAATCGAGCCGAACTTGTTTGACAGCGCCATCAGCAGCGTTCCGCGAATGCGGGCCTGAATGTTTTCTTCAGTGGTGTCTTCAGCTCGGCCAGCAAAGTCGCTGGCCAGCGACGCCTTGAAGGCCTCAAATTCCGGAATAATGGAAATTTCGTCGTAGCGCACCTTCATGCGCTCGGCCATTTCGCGGGCGTCTATCCACGAAATGTCGGCGGTGTAAGGCGACGGCATCATGACGGTGCGCACCTTATCGGCACCAATGGCGTCTACGGCAATGGCCAGCACCAAGGCAGAGTCAATGCCGCCAGACAAGCCCAGCAGCGCCCCAGGAAAGCCGTTTTTGCCCAAGTAGTCCCGCACGCCCAGCACCAGCGCGTGCCACAAATCAGCATCCAGTGATTGTTCGGGCTCAATTTTTGCTTCTATTTTAATAGCTGCTTGCGCCCGTATTACTTCGGCTACAAACGTATTTTCTTTAAAGCTGGGGGCTCGCCCGGCCAAAAGGCCATCAGCGTTCAATGCAAATGACCGGCCTTCAAAAACAATTTCGTCTTGCCCGCCGACCAAATGGGCATACACCAGTGGCAAGCCGGTAGCCAGCGCGCGCGCGGCCATCATGTGTTCACGCTCGTTGCCCTTACCGGCATGAAACGGCGACGCATTGATCACCACCAGCACCTCGGCCCCGGCCTGCTTGGCCAGAGCGGCCGGCTCGGTAAACCACGCATCTTCGCAAATCAGCAAGCCGACTTTTATTGAATCCACACCCTCACCCACCGTAAAAACACAAGTCCCGGTGCCCGGCGTAAAGTAGCGCCGCTCGTCAAACACCTGGTAGTTGGGCAGCTCGCGCTTGGCATAGGTGTCGATCACTTGCCCGGCCTGAAT
>JANMWH010000352.1:0-9858 GCA_031393945.1 Polaromonas sp.
GACATTAACCAGACCGTGGAAGTTGCTGCGTGACCCTAAACACGCCGGCGGCAATCGACGATTTTTCTGCGGCGATTTTGCAAGTGCTGCTGAGCGATGAAAGTGCATTGGGCGTGTCCGTTCCGCGCCTTTGCAAGGCACTGAGCCGCAGCGCCAGCGTGGTGATGCGTCAGTTGACCTTGATGGGCGACGTGTGCGGCATGGGCTGGGTCAACGTCACGCCCGACGGCGACCGCTTCATGGTGCGGCTAACCGAATCGGGCAAGCAGGCCAGTAGACGTGCAGCCAACCCGGCTTGATGCCCCATGCTTGCGCCGCTGACTGAGCACACAGTTGCTGTTTTTGCCGACGCGTCTAGCGTCAGTGTGGGCGTAGCTACCCCAGACATGCTGGCCGCCGAAGTGCCTGTTGCGGTGGTGTTCAACGGCATTTCTCACGCCGTGATGATGGCCACGCCGAAAGATCTGGATTTGTTTGCGCTGGGTTTTGCATTGAGCGAAGGCATCGTTGACAACGCAGGCGAGGTGCGCGGCATTGACGTCGTGGTTGCCGACCCTGAGCAGTCGGGTTTGCCGCAGGGCATGGCTGCGATTGAAGTGCAGGTAGAAGTGTCAAGCCGCAGCTTTGAACAACTCAAAACCCGCCGCCGCGTGCTGGCTGGGCGCACAGGCTGCGGCGTGTGCGGCGTTGAAAGCCTTGCCGCGCTGGACTTGCTTGGCGCGCCAGTCGCGCCTAATGACTGGGCCCGGCACATCGACGCGCCTCTGGTGTTGCACGCGTTTTCGCAATTGCAGGGCAAGCAACCACTCAATGCCCAATCGGGGGCGCTGCATGCCGCTGGCTGGGCGTCGATGGATGGTGACTTGGGAGATGTTTTTGAAGACGTGGGCCGCCACAACGCGCTGGACAAGCTGCTCGGCGCGCTTGCCAAAAACGATTTGCTGGGCACGCCCGGCTTCGTTATCTTGTCAAGCCGGGCCAGCCATGAACTGGTGCGCAAATGTGCGCGACTCGGCTTGTCGACATTGGCCACTATCTCTGCGCCCACATCGATGGGTGTGTGCATGGCCGAGCTTGCTGGTGTGCGACTGTGGGGCCTGTGCCGCGCGCCCAGAGCGATCCTTTACGCACCCGGAGGCCAGCCCCGGCGAAAGTGACCGGACGCCTGGGCATGGGTCAAAGCGGTCGGCTGGAAAATAGCGGAGAAAGAGCGGAGAAAAAGCAGATAGAGATATAGCAGATGGAAAGCAAAGTAAAAGCCTGTAAATAGCTGTCCAAACGTTCAAGTATTTAGTTACTGAATCTCACTATTTGCCGAATTAATTTGACCCAGGTGACGCTCTAGCTAACACTCGCGCTTGCGAAAAGTTTGCGCTGTTAGTGATAAACCATAACAAAAGGAAGACAAATATGTCGGGAATCTTGGATAAAGAACGCATCATCGCCGGGCCGGGCTTTAACCGCTGGCTGGTACCGCCTGCTGCACTTGCCATTCACTTGTGTATTGGCATGGCTTATGGTTTTTCAGTGTTTTGGTTGCCGCTTTCAAAAGCGCTGGGCATTAAAGACGCTGTTAAATGCGGGCCTGATGTCGGCTTTTTTCAGGAGTTGTTCACCACCAGCTGCGACTGGAAAATCTCCACGCTCGGCTGGATGTACACGATGTTTTTTGTCATTCTGGGCTCGTCTGCTGCTGTCTGGGGCGGCTGGCTGGAACGTTCTGGCCCGCGCAAGGCCGGTGTGGTGGCAGCCTGCTGCTGGTGCGGCGGCATGCTGATTTCTGCCCTGGGTATTTATACCCACCAGTTTTGGCTGATGATTTTGGGCAGCGGGGTTATTGGCGGCATTGGCTTGGGGCTGGGCTACATCTCGCCTGTATCCACCTTGATTAAATGGTTTCCAGACCGCCGCGGCATGGCTACTGGCATGGCCATTATGGGTTTCGGCGGCGGCGCCATGATTGGCTCGCCACTGGCGGCTGATTTGATGAAAAATTTTGCCTCACCCACCAATGTGGGCGTGGCGCAAACTTTTGTCGTGATGGCACTGGTTTACTTTGTCTTCATGATGGCCGGTGCTTTTGGTTACCGCGTGCCCGAAACCGGCTGGAAGCCCGCAGGCTGGACGCCGCCGCCTGCACAGGTCAGCAATGCCATGATTACGCAAAAGCACGTGCACGTCAGCAAAGTGTGGGGCATTCCGCAGTTCTGGCTGATTTGGGTGGTGCTGTGCATGAATGTGTCTGCCGGTATCGGCGTGATTGGCATGGCGTCGCCCATGCTGCAAGAAGTCTTTGGCGGCTCGTTGATCGGTGTGGCCAAAAAGTTTGGTGAGCTTGACAAAGGCCAGCTTGCAGCTATTGCTACTGTGGCCGCAGGCTTTACCGCGCTGCTGAGTTTGTTCAACATTGGCGGCCGATTTTTCTGGGCGAGCTTGTCTGACAAGATGGGCCGCAAAATTACTTACATCGTGTTTTTTGTGCTGGGCGGTTTAATGTATTTCAGCGTGCCGGGCAGTGCTGGCGCGGGCAGCATTGTGCTGTTTGTAGGCGCGTTTTGCGTGATTTTGAGCATGTATGGCGGCGGTTTTGCCACCGTTCCTGCCTATCTGGCTGACTTGTTCGGCACGCAAATGGTGGGCGCTATTCATGGCCGTTTATTGACTGCTTGGGCTACAGCTGGCGTGCTGGGCCCGGTGGTGGTGAACTACATGCGTGAATATCAGCTGGGTTTGGGAATACCGCGTGAGCAGGTTTACAACCAGACCATGTACATTTTGGTCGGCATGCTGGTGGTGGGCCTGATTTGCAACTTGCTCGTCAAGCCACTCGATGCCAAATGGTTCATGACCGACGCCGAGCTGGCCGCTGAGAAAAAGCTCGCTCACGAGAAAATGGTAGCGTCTGAAGTGGGCAGTGGCGCGGCAAACACTGCAACCGTTAGCCCGGCGCTGGTAGCTTTTGCGTGGGCGGCTGTTGGCCTGCCGTTGGCTTGGGGTGTGTACCGCACGCTGCTGAGCGTGGCCAAGTTTTTTGCGTGACGCTTTTTATAGGTTAGATTGCCGATTTAGAGGGCTATTTTTGATACAAATAGCCCTCTAGACCAACAAATACGGGCGCGAGCAGCTCCTGTATAAATAGCAAATAAAGCCTGGTTCTGACGCCTGGGCAGCCGGTGCAGCCCGCAAGTATCAGCCAGTTTGCAGCTGCGGCGTGGCATCATTGCGCCCATGAATGACGCCTACGTTTCCTCCGCAGCAACTGCACCTCCACAACCACACCGCGGCCAAAATACAGGTAACGCAGATTGCTTGACTACGCTGCGCTGGCTGCTTGAGGGCCTGCGCGCCGGTGTTTTTCTGGTGCCGCGCACAGCGGGTTGCTCGCCTTTACCACTGCAAGCAGCTGGCCTGACTGCTTTGTTTTTTGCCCTCGAGACAGCGCTCGCCCGCCTTGAAGTTTTCGGGCCTGCCCTGTTCAACACGCAGGCCTGGTTGTCTAGCTGGTGGTCTTGGCTGGTGTTTGCGGCCGCTGCTTGGTGGGCGTTGCCCAGCGCAGACGGTGCGCCGAATGGCCAGCGCGTCAGTCGACTGGCGGCAGTTTTTGTATTGTCGCTGGGGGCTGCAGTGCCCAGCTTGCTGGTGTTCAGTTTGTTCCAGGCCAGCTTGACCCAGCGCTGGTTGACGTTAAGTGCTTTATCGAGCCCTGCAGCTTACTGGGCTATGTACGGGGTGTTTGTGCTGTGGTCGTTTGGCGCGCTGGCAGTGTTGATGCGCCGCTTTATTGGCTGGTCGGCGCGCAACGCGGTGTTTATGCTGATCATGGTGGGCTGCACAGGCATCAGTATGTGGCAGCAGCCGCAGCGCGCCTGGCAACAAGACTATTCACAGCAAGACAAGCTCGACGCCGCTAAGCCGCGTTTGCGCCTGGATCAACAAACCTTTGAGGCGCAGCAGGCGTTGCTGCAAAACCAAGTCAATGCGCTGACTCCGCAGCGCGAAGGCGTTACCGATGTGTACGGCCTGGTGTTTGCGCCGTATGCTGATGAAGACGTTTTCAAGCGCGAGAGCACGCTGGTCAGCAGCGTGCTGGCCGACCGCTTTGATGCAGGCGGGCGGGTGTTGCATTTGCTCAATCACCCCACCACCGCGCCAACCCACGTGTGGGCCACGCCACTCAATATTGAGCGCGCCATTGACGCGCTGGGCAAACGCATGGACGTTGACAACGACTTGCTGGTGGTCTACCTCACGTCGCATGGCGGCAGCGACTTCAAGCTGGCCGCATCGCATTGGCCGCTAGACGTTGAGCCGCTTACGCCGCAGCAATTGCGCAGCGCGCTAGACAAAGCGGGCATTCGCAACCGCGTGATTGCCGTGTCGGCTTGCTATTCGGGCGGCTGGATAGCGCCATTGGCCGATGCGCATACGCTGGTGATGACAGCGGCAGACGCCACGCACACCTCTTATGGCTGCGGGCGCTTGTCAGAACTCACTTTTTTTGGCAGGGCTCTGTTTGACGAGCAATTGCGTAAAACACATTCCTTCAGCCAAGCGTTTGCCAACGCAGTGCCACTCATCAAGCAGCGCGAAATTGATGCGGGCAAGGCGGATGGCTTTTCAAACCCGCAAATCTCAATGGGCGCCGACATCAAACCGTTTCTAGAGGCGCTTGAAGTGCGCCTTGGCCGGTTGCCAGCAGTCACGCCCGCAGCAACTGCAGCAATTCCGCAAGTAAAGTAAGGCATGCGCCTTTGCGTTAAGGTAAGGGCATGAACATACTTTTCATTAAATTAGGCTGGCGCACGCTGTGGCGCGACTTGCGGGCTGGTGAATTGCGGCTGCTGATTGTGGCGGTCACGCTGGCGGTGGCGGCGCTGACAGCGGTCGGGTTTTTTGCAGACCGGCTCAAAGGCGGTTTGCAGCGCGATGCGCGGCAATTACTGGGCGGCGACGCGGTACTGCGCAGCGATGAAGCCACACCTGCCGCGTTCATTGCCAAAGCGCAAGAATTGGGTTTGAAGTCGGCGCTAAGCGTGAGCTTTCCGACTATGGCGCGGGCAACTGACGCTGACGGCGGTGCCAGCAAACTGGCGGCGTTTAAAGCCGTGCCTGAAGGCTACCCTCTGCGCGGCAGCTTGCTGGTAAGCAGCACCGCAGAAGGCAAGGGCGAAAGCACCCGTGATGTCCCGGCGCCGGGAACGGCGTGGGTTGACCCGGCGCTGCTCGACTCTCTGGGGTTGAAGATCGGGCAAACGCTGCTGATGGGTGATGCCAGTTTTAAAGTCACACGCGTGATCACGCAAGAGCCCGACCGGGGGGCGGGCTTTATCAGCTTTTCACCGCGCGCCATGATCAACCAAAAAGACGTGGCGGCCACGGGTTTGATCCAACCGGCCAGCCGCACCAATTACCGCTTTGCCGTGGCAGGTGACGACAAGGCCGTAGCTAGCTATGTGCAATGGGCCGCGCTAGAAATTAAAAAACCGTTTGAACAGTCCGGCATTCGCGGTGTGCGGCTCGAATCACTGGAATCCGGTAGCCCTGAAATGCGGCAAACGCTAGACCGGGCCGAGAAGTTTTTAAACCTGGTTGCGCTGCTGGCGGCGTTGCTAAGCGCGGTGGCGGTTGCGATTGTGGCGCGCGGTTTTGCCGCCAAGCATTTAGACGATTGCGCCATGCTGCGCGTGCTGGGCCAGCCCCAGCGCACCATCGCTGCCGCGTATGCGTTTGAATTTGTGCTTGCTGGTTTGTTTGCCAGCGCGCTGGGTGTGGCGATTGGTTTTGCCGTGCACTACGGCTTTGTGCTGCTGCTGGCTGGATTAGTTGAAAGTGCGCTGCCTGCTGCTACGCTGTGGCCGGTGGCGTTTGGCATGGGCATGGGCTTAACGCTACTGCTGGCCTTTGGTTTGCCGCCGGTGTTGCAGCTCGCGTCTGTGCCGCCGCTGCGCGTGATTCGCCGTGATGTGGGCAACTTAAAACCCGCATCGATTGTAGTGCTGGGGGTGGGCATGTTGGGCTTTGCGGCACTGCTGGTAGCGGCCAGCAGCGACTTGAAATTGGGCTTGATTGCAGTCGGCGGTTTTGCAGGCGCGGTGTTGTTGTTTGCGGCAGCAAGTTATGCCGCGGTCAAGCTATTGAGAGCCAGCGTGAACGAAGACGTTGCCCCGCGCTGGTTGGTGTTGGCCACGCGCCAGTTGTCGGCCCGGCCTGCCTACGCCGTGGTGCAAACAAGCGCATTGGCCGTGGGGCTGCTTGCGCTGATGCTGCTGGTGCTGCTGCGCACTGACTTGGTTGACAGCTGGCGCAAAGCCACGCCGCCTGATGCGCCGAATCGTTTTGTGATCAACGTGCAGCCCGAGCAAGGCGACGCGTTCAAAAAAGCCCTGGTTGACGCCGGTGTTAAAAAGTTTGACTGGTACCCGATGATTCGGGGCCGCTTGGTCGCTGTCAATAACAAGTCCATCACGCCAGACGACTTCACGGATGACCGCGCCAAGCGCCTGGTCGACCGCGAGTTCAATTTATCCAACGCTGCCAAGCAACCTGCGCACAACCAAACCATTGCAGGCAAGTGGACAGATGAAGAAAAAGGCGCGATAAGTGTAGAAGAAGGCATTGCCAAAACGCTAGGCTTGAAGTTGGGTGATGCACTTAGCTTTGACATTGGCGGCCAAGTCAGCAGCGCCAAAATTACCAGCTTGCGCAAGGTCGATTGGGGCTCGATGCGGGTTAACTTTTTTGTGATGTACCCGGTAGCGGAGGTCACTGATGTGCCGGTGTCTTACATCAGCGCCTTTCGCGCGCCTGAAGTTGCCGCGCAAGTGCCTGGCCAGCCAAAAGCGCAAAGCTTCGACAACACGTTGGTTAAAGCATTCCCCAACATCACCAACGTTGACACCACCACCACCATTGCTCAAGTGCAGAGAGTGCTTGACCAGGTCATTCGTGCGGTCGAATTTTTGTTCGGCTTCACACTGGCTGCCGGCCTGGTAGTGTTATTCGCAGCCATTACTGCAACCCGTGAAGAGCGTGCCAAAGAATTTGCCATCATGCGGGCGGTGGGCGCGCGGGCCAGTTTGCTCAGGCAAGTGCAGCGGGCCGAGCTGGCGGGAGTGGGTTTACTGGCAGGGTTTTTAGCGTCAGTGGTGGCGCTGGCCGTAGGTTGGGGCTTGGCCAAGTTTGTTTTTGACTTTGCGTGGACGGGGTCATGGACGGTGCCACTGTTTGGCAGCCTGGCAGGCGCTGCGCTGGCGCTGGCGGCTGGCTGGTGGGGCTTGCGGTCGGTGCTGAATACGCCGGTGGTAGAAACGCTGCGCAAGGCGCAGTAGTGATGGTTGGCCGCCTGACCGATCAAACCAAGCGCTGCGCAGCAGGTGACCTGTCGCAGTGGGTGGCGATGCTGGTGCTGGCGAGCTGCAGCCTTTTTGCAACCGGATGGGCGGGCGCGCAAGTTACTGCAGTCAACACCGCAAAACCTGCGTGCCCGCCACCGCCTGATGCGTTGACGCCCGAGCGAATACAGCAAGGTCTGCGCAACGCCCAAGACCGCGGGCCGCTGTGGCGCATCACCCAAGCCGGGCAGTCGTCTTGGCTTTACGGAACTGCGCATGTGTCCAGCGCAGATTGGGTTTTTCCGGGTCGCAATGTGGTGCGCGCAATGCAGCAGGCCGACATGTTGGCGCTAGAGCTCAACTTGCTTGATGCTGAATCGCTCAAGCCTTTGATCCAACCTGCTGACCCCGCACGAATCGCCCGCGTGCTTGACGCAACGCGACTGGCGCGCATCGCGCGGCTAACCGATGTAGCCTGCTTGCCGCCCAATGCTCTCGACACCAGGCGGCCTGTCATTCAAGCCGCTACGCTACTTGCGCTCGACGCCAGACACATCGGGTTTTATGTCGATTTTGGAATTGACGCCATGCTGGCAGGGCTGGCGCAGTCGCTTAAAAAGCCGATTGTTGCGCTCGAGTCCGCGCAAGACCAGCTCGACTTGCTCTCTGGTCGAAACGAAACAGAAGAACGCCTGTTTGTAGACAGCGCGCTTGACCAGCTTGAGTCAGGCAAGGCGCGCGGACAAATGAAGACCATGCTGCAGGTTTGGGCGCAAGCTGACGTGACCCAGCTCGACAATTACGCCGATTGGTGCAACTGCATGGACACTGCTGAAGACCGCGCTTTTATGAAGCGTTTGCTTGACGACCGCAATGTGCTGATGGCTGAAAAAATCAGTCAACTGCACGCCAGCGGCAAGCGCGTTTTTGCAGGCGTTGGCGTGCTGCACATGGTTGGCGCTCAAGGCTTGCCTGCGCTGATGCGAGCCCAAGGTTTTCAGGTTGAGTTGGTCAGCCCAACAGTAAACACCGCGGCCAAGCCGTGACGGGAGTTAGAGCTGCTATTTAAGTAATAGCTGATCGCGCCCGTATTTATTGGGCTATAAGCGATTTTTAATCCCAATTGAAGGCCCAGATCCCCCTTTTATGCAAATTCAAGAAAAACCAAAATTTGACACGCCCTTTGAATGGATGGGCGGTGAGGCAAAAGTAAAAGCGCTGGTCGAGCGCTTTTACGACCTGATGGATTTGGAGCCTGGCTACACCGCCTTGCGCGCCGCGCACGCCGGGCCGCTAGATAACGCTCGCCAGCGTTTGTTCTGGTTTCTATGCGGCTGGCTGGGTGGCCCGCAGCACTACACCGAGCGTGTTGGGCAGCCCATGCTGAAAATGCGCCACCTGCCGCAGCAAACCGGCGGCGGACCGATTGGTATCAAAGAGCGCGACCAGTGGCTGGCCTGCATGAATCAGGCCATGCTTGAAACCGGTGTTGACGAACCGCTGCGCACCCGCTTAAACGCCTCATTTTTTCAAACCGCCGACTGGATGCGCAACAAGGGCGAGTAGCATCCCGCTGCGTTTTGACGTCGCCTATTTCGCCTTCAAAAACTCAGCGACATCCAGCAGCACCAGTTCATTGTCGTCAGCCTTGTTGGGCTCGCGGCTGCTTGAAAACGGCAAGTTGTTGTCATTGCCCACCACGATGTGCATGCTGTCAACAATATCGACGTTTTCAATGGTGAAAAAGGGAAAGGTCAGCATCCCATTGTTCAATGGCTTGCGGGCCAGCTTGGCCGGGTCAGCGATTGACATCAGGTCGATATAGGCAATTTTTCTAATCGCGCCGCCCACGTTGGCATCGTTCATTTCAACTTTGTAGACGCGTTTGAACTTGGCAATGTCGTGAAAGCAGTCGGTACGTTTTTGTTCTGCCGGGCAGGCTCTATCAAGCGTGCCTTCGCCGTTGTCGCGCTCAATGATCAAGCCCGTCGTGCCGTCAATCATGTTGAAGTCGCCAATCGCATGGCTGTTGGCCTCCAGCACGTACTTCCAGTGGCGGCCGGTCCAGCTCTCGGTTTTTACGTCAAACTCCAGCACGCGCAGGTAGTCTTTGTCGCCAAGCTTTTCGTTGGCCTTGGTGGCAGTGTCGTACAAGGCGCCTTCTAGCAACGCATACAGCTTGCTGCCGTCTTTGGAAGCCGCCATCCCCTCAAAACCTTTGGATCGCCGTACTTGAAAGTCAACCGTACCGCCAGGTGCGGCAGGTGTGGTCAAAGCCGGGTTGTCAGGCGAGCGCACCACTTTGCCGTCAACCAGAGTGTCAAACACGGCAAGTACTTTGCCGGTTAGATCTGCCTTGATTAAAAAAGGCCCAAACTCGTCGCCAATCCAAAGCGCACCGCCAGCGAACTGAAAGCTTTCTGTGTCGAAGTCGCTGCCAGTCAGGTAGCGTTTTGGGGTGCCTTCATGAACAATTCGAAACGGCACTTTTTTATCGGGGTCATGCAGAAAAATCGTCTCGAGCTTT
>JANMWH010000363.1:0-2095 GCA_031393945.1 Polaromonas sp.
CACATGACCGCCGCGCTTGCAGCCATTGCACTAGGCCCCGTTGCCTTGTGGGCACGCAAAGGCGCAACCCAGCGGCCCAAGCTGCATCGGGCTTTTGGCTACGGCTGGGTAACCATGATGGTGGTGGCCGCTATTTCCGCCATCTTTATCCGCGACTACGGGTTGCCCAACCTTGCGGGCTACACGCCCATTCACCTGCTGGTGCCGGTGACGTTGCTGGGGTTGTTTGGAGCGTTCCGTGCGCTGGCGCAAGGCCGCGTTGACATACACCGAAAACGCATGACGCAGCTTTATATCGGCGCGTGCGTGGTCGCAGGCGGCTTTACGTTGCTGCCCAACCGCTATTTGGGCAACCTGGTCTGGAACCAGTGGCTTGGCCTTTCTTGATCATTTAAATAAGGAGTACTTTGATGTTGATTCAAATCATCACCCGCACGCCAGTGTGGGTCTGGGCCATTTTGGGTTTGCTGCTGTGGGTAGGACTTAAGCAGTCGGTGCCGCGAAGCGCTGGCTTGCGGCGCATCACGGTGCTGCCTTTGGTCATGGTGGGCCTGTCGCTGGCTGGCATGCTGACGGCGTTTGGCACCGGCCACCACGCGCTGCTGGCTTGGGGCGCGGCAGCAGCTGTTGCGGCGGCAGTCGTGATGCAGCTCAACTTTCCGCAGGCAACCCGCTACAACTCATGGACGCAGCAATTCGAGCTGCCAGGCAGTTGGACACCCCTCGTGTTGATGGTGGGCATTTTCATCACCAAGTACGCGGTAGGCGTGACGCTGGCCATGCACCCCGAGTTGGCGCGTGACGCACTGTTCAGCCAAAGCATGGCCGCGCTGTACGGCGGCTTTAGCGGCGTGTTTGTGGGGCGCGCGGCGCGGCTATGGCGGCTGGTGTCAAGCAAGGCTAGCGGCGTTACCGTCCCGGCAGGTAATTGATCATGTCAAGCCGAATCTCATCGTTTTCGAACGGTGCCGGTCTAACCAGTTTGTCTAAAAAATTGGTCACGGTTTTCAATGCAAAGCTTGAGCCTGCACAATAAGCGTATGTCTCAGTCAAACGCCACCTTCGTCCTCGATGTGGACCGACCAGCATTGCAAAAGATGCGTGCCAGTGCGCCCAGCCTGGTCCAGCATGCCATTAAAGTAATGGGTTTTTGCACCTTGATTGCGCTGGTGCTTTGGCTGGCCAAACCAGGCCAACGCTTTGACGTGCAATTGGCTTATTCAATGGCAACCGGCCTCAGCTCGTGGCTGGTCATTGACTTTTCGCGGTTTTTTATTGACGTGAAATCGCGGTTTGGCTTTCCGCGTGGCTGGCGCGGGGTGGTGGTTATTTTTGTCGGCGTTTGCTTTGGTTTTGTAATGGGCACGCTGGTGGGCGACGCGTACAGCGGCCACTCTACATTTGACCTGCTGCCCAACCAGCCGCTGTTTTTTCTGTACCTGTTTTTGTTCACTGCCTGCATGGGCGCTGGCGTCAGCTACTTTTTTTATGCCTCAGGCAAAAGCAACTACCTGACTCAGGAACTTGAAACCTCACGCAGGCAAGCAACTGAGGCACAGCTGAAGTTACTGCAGAGCCAGCTAGAGCCACACATGCTCTTCAACACGCTGGCTAACTTGCGGGCACTGATTGCAACTGACCCAACACGCGCCATCACCATGCTCGACAGTCTGATCGACTACCTGCGCGCCACCTTGAGCGCGTCACGCGCTACCCGCCACAGTCTGCAAAACGAGTTTGACCGGCTTGGCGATTACCTTGCGCTAATGCAGGTGCGCATGGGGCCGAGACTGACTTACACACTTGACCTGCCACCAGAACTCGCCGAGCAAAGCGTGCCCACGCTGCTGTTGCAACCGCTGGTTGAAAACGCCATCAAACACGGGCTGGAACCCAAAATTGAAGGCGGTAGCGTTGTCGTAACCGCACGCCGTGAAGGTAGCAACGTTGTGCTGGACGTGATCGACAGCGGCGTTGGTCTGAAAGACGGCGCAGGCTTTGGCTTAACGCAAGTGCGCGAGCGCTTGCAGGCCGCGTACGGCGACCAGGCTACTATCGTATTAGGAGCTGCTGGCGCCCGATTTACAAGGGCTAG
>JANMWH010000440.1:0-2952 GCA_031393945.1 Polaromonas sp.
CGCAAGATGAAGTTCGGCATCAGCGAAGGCATGGTGCTGGCCGCCAGCCATTCAGACGAAAAAATACAGCCGGGAATTTATGTACTTGAGCCGCTGCCCGGCGCTGTTCCGGGCATGCGGGTACGGTAACGCGGAGCTAACCGAGCGCCATTCGCCCTTGACTTAACCAGCCTCATGCACCCCCACATTCACGGCTGGATAGACATCAACAACCGCACGGTGCAAACCAACACGCGGCTGGGCGCGGTGCTGGCTTTTGTGGCGGGGGCAGCCAATGCAGGCGGTTTTTTGGCAGTGGGCACCTACACGTCTCATATGACCGGCGTGGTCTCAAGCCTGGCTGACCACCTGGTGCTGGGCAATCTGGCGCTTGCCGCCGCCAGCATAGGCTCGCTGGCCGCATTTCTTCTTGGTGCCATGACCACTGCATGGTTGGTTAATTGGGGCCTGCGTGAAAAGCTGACCAGCGCCTACGGTTTGCCGCTGCTGCTGGAGTCTGTGCTGCTGCTAATTTTTGGCATTTTCGGCGCAGTGATCAGTTTGTGGTCACACTTTTTTGTACCGCTAACCGTGTTGTTGCTGTGCTTCATCATGGGGCTGCAAAACGCGGTCATTACCAAAATATCGAAAGCCGAAATTCGCACTACCCACGTTACCGGGCTGGTAACTGATTTCGGCATTGAGCTGGGTAAGCTGCTGTACATCAACCGAACCCAATCCAACTCACCCAGCTCTACAGAACCCGTGCGAGCCAATCGCCCCAAGTTGCGTTTGCACCTCATCTTGATCAGCAGCTTTTTTACCGGCGCTGTGTGCGGTGCCTTGGGTTTCAAGTTTTGGGGCTATATAACCACCGTGCCTCTGGCGTTGGCACTGTTGCTGCTGGTCTTGCAGCCAGTGGCGCACGATGTGCTGGCGCGGCGGCCGCATTGGCGTTAGCCGTGGCCTCGCACTGTAGCCATACGAACATCCGCTGTATGCTATTAATAAATGAGCTGCTTGCGCCCGTATTAATTGGGCTACAGGCCAATTGATATATGAAAAAGGCTACCGGTTGGGCTGATTGGCCACTTCTTCAAGCACAGAAGCCGTGCTGACCACCATCAGGTTTTGGTCAAACACCACCGTAAAAATCGTTGGGCTGTTGGGCGGCACCAGGTAGCGCCAGTCGTAATGGGTTTGCTGCTTCAGGTCGTAGCGCTGCACCTTCATGGGTTTGCCGAGCATTTTGCGCACGGTTTCCATCGGCATGCCGGGGAGCACTTGCTCAAAGTTCTGCTCTTTCAGCACCTGTTTAAGTGCGCTCATTTTGCCGTCTGGCCCCAGCGTGATCATGTAGTTCACCGCGCCTGCGGGCTGGCGGTTGTACTCAAAGGTGCGTGCGCCTGGCACTGCAGCGGCCCCGGGCTGCGGCAGCTTGGCCATATCTGTTGCGTCCCACACTTTCTCAGGCTCGCCAAAGCGGGCCCGTACGTCGGCCTCGGTGGCTACACCTTCTTCCAGCTCAGTAATGCGCTGCGGGTCACATCCCGACAAGCCAGCCAGCAAGCCGCCCAGTGCAGCAAACAAACCCATAGTCCAGATCACTTTCTGCGCGTTTTGAAGTCGCATGGCCGTCCCCGTTAAAATCAATCAACTATACCGACGCGGTCGGCACAACCCTAAAGCGCCCATGTCATTTTTTCGCCGCCCCGATTACACGTCTGAAATCACGCAGTTTATTGACAAGCTGAAGGCTGATAAACCCACGCTTGAGGCCGAACAGCGCGCCGGGCGCGCCCTGCTGTGGGACAAAAACCTGAAGCTGGCTGAACAGGCTGATTTTTTAGACGGTACCGTTGCGCAGCAAGCCTATGTGTACGGCACTGAAAAACACGACAACGCCAAATAATTGCCATTTTGGGCCTATTTTCAAAGCCTTTTAGGCCTTTAGACCAATAAATATGGGCGCGAGCAGCTCATAAAATAATAGCAATAAAACGGCGAACAGTAAACGGCAAATGACAACCCCTGACGCATGGCAACCCACCTCCCCGACACGCTTGATTTAGCCGACTTGCCAGGCGCTGACTCGCCGTTTGTCGTCGACCAAGTGGCTTTGGCGCGGCTCTATGGCGAGCCGCTTTTTGCCATGCCGCGCGACCTGTACATTCCACCTGACGCGCTGCAGGTGTTTTTAGAGGCGTTTGAAGGCCCGCTGGACTTGTTGCTGTACCTGATACGCAAGCAAAACTTCAATATTCTCGACATTCCCATGGCGGCGGTAACGCGGCAGTACCTCGTTTACGTGGATGAAATTCGCACCACCAATCTGGAACTGGCGGCTGAATACTTGCTGATGGCCGCGATGCTGATTGAAATCAAGTCGCGCATGCTGCTGCCGCCGAAAAAAGTGGCGGAGGGTCAAGAAGCTGAAGACCCACGCGCCGAGCTGGTACGCCGCCTGCTGGAATACGAGCAAATCAAACTTGCCGCGCACCAGCTGAACGCCATGCCGCAATTTGGCCGCGACTTTTTGCGCGCGCAGGTCTACGTTGAGCAAGCCCTGCAGCCGCGCTTTCCTGACGTGCACATCGTTGATTTGCAAGAGGCTTGGGCGGCCATCGTCAAGCGTGCCAAGCTGGTGCAACACCACGTCATCAGCCGTGAAGAACTGTCGGTGCGCGAGCACATGAGTATTGTTTTGCGCAAGCTGCAAGGCCGCAAATTTTTAGAGTTTGAAGACCTGTTTGATGCAGCGCGCGGCATGCCGGTGCTGGTGGTCACGTTTATCGCGCTGCTTGAATTGTCAAAAGAAGGCTTGCTGGAAGTAACGCAGGCCGAGGTGTACGCGCCGATTTATGTGCGGCTGGCTTACACGCCGATTTGACGCCCGCGCTTAAACCCCGCCACTGCGGCTTAATTCAATTCAAGAATTTCGAGCACTTTTGTAAGATCACCGCCGGTGTAAGT
>JANMWH010000099.1:0-18825 GCA_031393945.1 Polaromonas sp.
CCAATCAGCACGCCCGCCGTTAACGTGAATAAAAACCCGGTGGGCGACAGCGCCATGCCGACCAAGCCAAGCGCATAAAGCAAAGCGCCGACCACAATGACCTTGAACGCGCCAAATCGGTCTGCCACCATGCCCGCAAAAATGCCAAACACGCCCCAAGACAAGTTTTGTATTGCAATGGCAAACGCAAAAGTTTCGCGCGTCCAGCCCTGCGCTTGCGTGATCGGCTGCAGCCACAAGCCAAAGCCGTGCCGAATGCCCATAGACAGCGTAACGATGGCGGCCCCGCAGATTAAAACCTGGGCCATGGACAGTGTTTTTAAAGGGCTGATGGCGCTTTGTTGCATGGGGTAACTTTACCGCCTTGCGCTCAGGCTTGTGGTTTGCCAATTTGCCATCAAATACTTTTGCTGTGGTTTCATACAGCTTGTTTTGTTTACGCGCATACAATTCTGTGAAATTATCGATCCGTCATGGCCGCAAAACTTCCTCTATCCATCCCCGAATATTCCGAAAGCTCGATTCGCGTGCTCAAGGGGCTTGAGCCCGTCAAACAGCGGCCCGGCATGTACACGCGTACCGACAACCCGCTGCACATCATTCAGGAAGTGCTCGACAACTCGGCTGACGAGGCGCTGGCGGGTTTCGGCAAAAAGCTCAAAGTCACCCTGCACACCGATGGTTCGGTCAGCGTTGATGACGATGGGCGCGGCATACCGTATGGCCTGCACCCCGAAGAAAAAGCGCCTGTAGTAGAGCTGGTCTTTACCCGGCTGCACGCAGGCGGCAAGTTCGACAAAGGCAAGGGCGGCGCGTACAGCTTTTCAGGCGGCTTGCACGGCGTGGGCGTCAGTGTGACCAACGCGCTGTCAAAACGGCTTGAAGTCACGTCTTACCGCGACGGCATGGCGGCAGCGCTGGTGTTTTCGGGCGGCGACGTGATTGAGCCGCTGGCAGTGCGCAAGGCTACTGGCGATGACCGCAAGTCAGGCACCAGCGTACGCGCGTGGCCAGACGCCAAGTATTTTGAATCTTCGACGCTGCCCATCAACGAGCTGACCCATTTGCTGCGCAGCAAGGCCGTGCTGATGCCCGGCGTGAGCGTGACGTTGGTAACCGAGAAGACCAAAGACGTGCAAACCTGGCTTTACAAAGGCGGGCTGCACGACTACCTGGCGCAAACGCTCAATGGTGATTTGGTTATTCCGATGTTTGAAGGCAAAGGCTTTGCCGATGCGCAGCATGAAACCTTTGCTGAAGGCGAGGGCGCCGACTGGTGCGTAGCATTTACAGAAGACGGCCAGCCAGTACGCGAGAGCTACGTTAATTTGATTCCGACCAGCGCAGGCGGCACGCACGAAAGCGGCTTGCGCGATGGTTTGTTCTCGGCGGTCAAGAGCTTTATAGAATTGCACAGCCTGCTGCCCAAAGGCGTCAAGCTGCTGCCTGAAGACGTGTTTGCACGCGCTAGCTATGTATTGAGCGCCAAGGTGCTTGACCCGCAATTTCAGGGACAAATCAAGGAACGCTTGAACTCGCGTGACGCGGTGCGGCTGGTGTCTAGCTACGTTCGGCCCGCGCTCGAGCTGTGGTTAAACCAGCATGTCGATTACGGCAAAAAATTGGCCGAGCTGGCGATTCGCGCTGCGCAAACCCGCCAAAAAGCAGGCCAAAAAGTTGAAAAACGCAAAGGCTCCGGCGTAGCCGTGTTGCCCGGCAAACTGACCGATTGCGAAAGCAAAGATTTAGCGCACAACGAGGTGTTTTTGGTCGAGGGCGACTCCGCCGGCGGCAGCGCCAAAATGGGCCGCGACAAGGAAAGCCAGGCCATATTGCCCCTGCGTGGCAAGGTACTGAACACGTGGGAAGTTGAGCGCGACCGGCTGTTTGCCAACACTGAAATTCACGACATCGCGGTGGCGATTGGCGTTGACCCGCATGGGCCGAACGACACGCCCGATTTAAGCGGTTTGCGTTACGGCAAGGTTTGCATTTTGAGTGATGCTGACGTAGACGGCTCGCACATCCAAGTACTGCTGCTCACGCTGTTCTTCAGGCATTTCCCGAAGCTGATTGACGCTGGCCATGTGTACGTTGCACGCCCGCCGCTGTTCAGGGTCGACGCACCTGCGCGCGGAAAAAAACCAGCGTCAAAAGCCTATGCGCTTGACGACGGCGAGCTGACCGCTATCTTGGACAAGCTTCGCAAAGAAGGCGTGCGCGAAGGCTCGTGGAGCATCAGCCGCTTCAAAGGCTTGGGCGAAATGAACGCCGAACAATTGTGGGAAACCACGCTTAACCCCGACACTCGTCGCCTGCTGCCGGTGCAGCTAGGCAATCAGAGCTTTGAGCAAACCGAGGGCTTGATCACCAAGCTGATGGGCAAAGGTGAAGCGGCTGCGCGCCGTGAGCTGATGGAGCTGCACGGCGACGCGGTTGAGGTGGACGTTTGATGTTGGCCGTTGCGCGTCAGGCCTTCAAATACATCGCTAAATGGCTATGTATGTTGGCTGTTGTGCTTGCATGCTCGCCCGCATTTGCCGACGTTTGGGGCTATGTTGACGGGCAGGGCGTTGCGCATTTTTCAACTGAAAAGCTCGACGAGCGCTACCAGCTGTTTTTTAAAAGTGGCGAAAGTTTTGCGGCGGGTGTGGGCACCGACGCAGCGCCTGTGCCCACAGCGCGGGGCAACCTGCCTGCCACAGGCGGTGGCCGTTCGCAAACCAAGTTGCTCGCGTTTTTTGATGTGTCGCCCGGCTACAAAGCTGTCAAGCATTTGATCAAAGACGCCTCGGTGCAACACGGTATTGACTACGAACTGCTGCAAGCGCTGATTGCTGCTGAGTCCGGTTTTGACACGCACGCGGTGTCGCCCAAAGGCGCGGTCGGCTTGATGCAACTGATGCCGCCAACCGCAGAGCGCTACGGCGTTAAGGCCGACAAAAAAACGCCGCTGGCGCAAAAGCTCACTGACCCGAAAACGAATATTCGCGCCGGATCAACCTACCTGCGGGACTTGATCAAACTGTTTCCGGGCCAACTGGAGCTTGCAGTAGCGGCCTACAACGCCGGCGAAGGCGCTGTGCAGCGTGCAGGCAACAAAGTGCCGAACTACCCCGAGACCAAAAATTACGTCAAAACAGTCATGCAGATGTACGCGCATTTAAAACCGCCCAGCGCTGTAGTGGACGCAAGAAAAAGCGGCCGCGTGCGAATGGAAATGATGGGCGGCACGCAAGGGCGAAACAACATGGTGCCGGCGTTGGTGACCATGCCTACCGCGGTTGCTGCAGCACCCGCCGTGCTTGACTAGCCCTGGCTTTGCTTTTTTCTTTTCCTCTGCCTTTGCAGCTGTGATTTCTTTGACTTTTTTTCGCGCGGCGCGCGTTACTTTTAATCGCTAACTATCCATGGATCTTTTTACGCCTGACGCTGCACCCGCAGCGCCCGAATCTGCTAATTCCGACAGCCTGTCTAGTTACGCCCAACGGGCTTACCTTGAATACGCGCTCAGCGTCGTTAAGGGCCGCGCACTGCCTGACGCCTGTGATGGCCAAAAACCGGTGCAGCGCCGTATTTTGTACAGCATGTCGCGCATGGGTTTGGGCTTTGGCGGCGCCAATGGCAACAGCGGCGCCAAGCCAGTTAAAAGCGCCCGCGTGGTCGGCGATGTGCTGGGTAAGTACCACCCGCACGGCGACACGGCCGCCTACGACGCCATGGTACGCATGGCGCAAGACTTTAACCAGCGCTACCCGCTGGTCGATGGGCAAGGCAACTTTGGCTCGCGCGACGGCGACAGCGCAGCCGCCATGCGCTACACCGAAACGCGGCTGGCCCGCATCACGAGTTTGCTGCTCGACGAGCTGGACGAAGGCACGGTCGACTTCATACCTAACTATGACGGTTCATTTGAAGAGCCGCGTCAGTTGCCGGCGCGCCTGCCGTTTTCTCTGCTCAATGGTGCCAGTGGCATTGCAGTCGGCCTCGCCACTGAAATACCAAGTCACAACCTGCGTGAAATTGCCGATGCCTGCATTGCGCTGATCAAAACGCCCAAGCTGCTTGACGAGGAGCTGTATGCCATCGTGGCCGGGCCAGACTACCCCGGCGGCGCGCAAATTATTTCAAGTGCTGCTGATATCGCGGCGGCTTACGGCACAGGCCGCGGCTCGCTGAAAGTGCGCGCCCGCTGGAAGATTGAAGACATGGCTCGCGGCCAGTGGCAGCTGGTGGTGACTGAATTGCCAATCGGCGTCAGCACGCAAAAAGTGCTGGAAGAAATCGAAGAGCTCACCAACCCCAAAATTCGAGCGGGTAAAAAGGCGCTGAGCACTGAGCAACTTCAGCTCAAGCAAACGCTGCTTGGCGTGCTCGATGTGGTGCGCGACGAGTCGGGCAAAGAAGCGGCAGTGCGCCTGGTGTTTGAGCCCAAAACCAGCCGCATTGGGCAAACTGAACTCATCACCACGCTGCTGGCCCACACCAGCCTGGAGAGTTCGTCGCCGATCAATCTCACCATGATTGGCCTTGACGGCCGCCCCGCACAGAAATCACTGAGGCAGATGCTGGTGGAGTGGATTGAATTCAGGCAAACCACCATTGCCCGGCGTTCGCAGTATCGGCTCGACAAGGTGTTGGCCCGCATTCACATTCTCGAAGGGCGCGCACTGGTGCTGCTCAACATCGACGAGGTGATTGCGATCATTCGCCAGTCAGACGAGCCTAAGGCCGCGTTGATTGAACGCTTCAAGCTCAGCGACTTGCAGGCTGAAGATATTCTGGAAATTCGCCTGCGCCAGCTCGCGCGGCTTGAAGCCATCAAGATTGAGCAAGAGCTCAAAACCCTGCGTGAAGAGCAGGGCCGGTTGGAAGAAATTTTAGGTAGCCCAGCGGCGCTTAAGCGCTTGATGGTTAAAGAAATTGAAGCGGACGCCAAGCAGTTTGGTGATGCCCGCCGCACACTCATTCAGGCCGATAAAAAAGCCGTGCTTGAAGTCAAGGTACTTGACGATCCCGTCACCGTCGTGGTCAGCAGCAAAGGCTGGATTCGGGCCCGTACAGGCCATGGCCATGAGGCAGCCAGCTTTGCTTTCAAAGAAGGCGACGGCTTGTACGGCTGCTTTGAATGCCGCACCGTTGATACGTTGCTGGTGTTTGGTAGTGCCGCTAAAGCTTCATCTGGAAACTGCGTGGGGCGCGTGTACTCAGTAGCGGTGTCGCTGCTGCCTGGCGCGCGCGGTGACGGCCAGCCGGTCACGACATTGATTGAGCTGGAATCCGGCACGCAGCCCCTGCATTATTTCGCTGGCCCGGCGAGCGCCACGCTGCTACTGTCGAGCAGCGGCGGCTACGGGTTTTTAGCCAGTGTGGAGGCAATGACGTCCCGGCCTAAAGCGGGCAAAGCGTTTATTAGCTGCGCTGAAGGCGAGACGGTTTGCAAGCCCTCACATGCATCTGGCACGTCAGGCGGCACGCCTTTAAGCCCGGCCACCCACGTGGCCTGCGCTTCGACCGGCGGTCGAATCCTGACCTTCGAAATTTCAGAGCTTAAACAAATGACAGGCGGTGGGCGCGGCTTGATGTTGATTGACCTGGATGCTAAAGACACGCTGGCTGGTGCCGCAGCCTACACCCGAAGCGTGCGCATTGACGGCATTGGCCGCGGCGGAAAAGCGCGCGATGAAACGCTCGAAATTCGCAGCCTGAACAACGCCAGAGCCGCCAGAGCGCGCAAAGGCAAGGCAGCAGATCTGGGCTTTAAACCGACGCTGGTCAGCCGGGTTGAATAGGATAAAAAAGCATTGAAACTAGCCCAACTATCGTTTTGGGGCCAATTTCGGATGCGTTTTATGCTTGTAGCCCAATGAATTAAGGCGCAAGCAGCTACGTTATTTATAGCAAATTAGGGTGTGCAGCCTGCGGCGCGCAAACTAATGCCGCTGAAGTCCGGCAGGTGCTGTGTGGTCTTGATCAAGCGAGCCGGACGAATCGGGCGGCAGAGTAGAGTTAAAAATAGTGGGCGCTATACGGTGGGGTCTCGGTGGGACGGCCTGCGGCAAAACAGCCTCGGCAAAAGCGCGAGTCGCGGCTTTTTCTGGAGTGGTGGTCAAGCTGCCAGCGAAATAAAGGCACGCCAGGTGTTTGGTAAGTTCTTGGGCAGGCATAGCCGCGCGAAAGACTAACTCTTTTAGCGTTGCAGGCCGTACAGACAGCTCTCGAAGCAGCAGCAAATGCGATGGCTCGAGCCAGGTTTGAGGCACGTTCGGTGTTTGTGCGAAGTAAATGGGCTGTCGCTGATAGCGCAGGGGCAGCACCTCGCGCTGGGTGTGCCGGGCATAAGTCCAGCGCAATTGCTCAACGCTGCTCTGTACAAAATGCGTCGGCATCGCGTTGGCTTGAGCGGGTCGCTTTTCCCAAAGCGCGCACTCAAACTGCTCAGGCGTGGCATCGGGGAGCAGGCCAATCCTCCATTCCGAAAAATCAAGGATGGCCAGCAACTGGCCTCTGCACGACACGTGATAAACGATGCGTTTGAGCTGGGATTCGCGCTCCATCAGTTGCGAGCCCAGCACAAACCTTGAGCGCAATGGGGTCAGCCACTGTTCAAAAGCTAACAGCACGTCTCGAAGGCCAGCCTCGGAACCAGTGGCAAAAGTCAGCCGCGCTTCAATGTCTGGGCTTGCTAGGGGTGTAGAAAACGCCAACGGGCGGGTAACCTCACTCAGATTGAGTGTCAGGCAATCGTCGCCAGGAAGGCCCGCACCGATACGCAACGCATCTCGGTGACCATTGGGGGCGGGCACGCTTTTTTCTCCGCAAAGCAGCCAGCCATCGGCGAGTTGGAACGGACTGAGCTGCCAAAGCGGTTGGCCCGCTATGGGGCTGGCCAACATGCCTTCAATCGCTTTGCACTGGCCTTCATTGAACCCAGCCAGCCCCAAGCGGAGTCGGGGTGACTCTGTGACGAGGTCTTCTGGAAGATCAAACAGTTGTGGCATGGTTATTGGTGCAGGAACTTAAACTAAAACCGAGCGGCACTGCCAAGGCAGCATTTTTTGCTGCGACGGCTTGCCACTCAGCAGGCAAAAAAGTGTATTGCAAATGTTGCCGCCAGCATATCCCCAAAATTGACTACTACTTTGTAATCAATTGTCTCCACTTCGTTTCACCATGCGGATTCGGATGGGCCCCTTAAATGGCTCCAAAGGCGCAATCTTCAGGCCGCGCTGGGTGATCTCCAGGCGCTCGTTTTGGGCAAGCTTGGCGGCTATTTGCCTGACGATGGGCATCAGTTCGCGCCAGCCGACGGGGCGCAACAGGCGCGCAACTTCTGAAGGGCACGCGCTGGCACCCGAGCCCCGTTGGCTCACTATGTTCATTAGCGCTGACTCAATTAGCGCGGGCTCAATGAGGCTGCCTGACGGCGGCGGTAAAGATGTGTTCAACAGGTGCAATCAGGTTGTCGGCGGCAAGAAAGTCCCTGCATCGGGCACATTAAGCCAGAGTATTTCAGCCGACCAAGCCGTTGAACGGCGGGTAGAGCGTAGTGCATTCGGATTTAGCCTTCACACCGCAAAAATTTTGGAGTTCTGAGGTCGCGACGCTAAAACGGCAGGGGCGATAAAATAGTAGGTTTTTCGTTGAATTCCCGCTGCGTACTTCGCGCAGCTATTTGCTTAGTCTGATGCTCCTTACAGGGTAGCCATTTTCATGTCAGCACAAAATAAAGTCGATATTGTTTACCTTTGGGTGGACGGCAATGACCCGCAATGGCGAGTCAAGCGGGAGCGCGCCGCGCAAACGCTGAGCGCCTCGTCGCTTAACAGCATGGCGGTTTACGGCAACGTAGAGGGCCGGTTTCGTGATAACGACGAATTACGCTACAGCTTGCGCGCCCTTGAAAAGTACTTTCCTGACCATGGTCATGTGTACATCGTTACAGACAATCAAACGCCGGCCTGGCTGGCAGCAACCAGCGGCATAACCGTTGTTGACCACCGCGACTTGATACCGGAAGGGTCATTGCCGACCTTTGATTCAGGCAATATCGAGTCGTACATTCACAGAATTGCGGGTCTGTCTGAGCGTTATTTTTACTTTAACGACGACGTTTTTTTTGGCGCGCCAGTACACGTCGACGACTGGTTTTGGCAGGGCGGTGTGTTTACTGCATGGTCTGACGACGCGCCCGTGGTCGGCGAGCCGCTGCTGGCAGAGGCAACTTCGCTTGAAAACGGCTGCCGCTTATCCCGGCAATGGCTGGCTGACCACGCCAGTGCGCCGGGCCGCGAGGAAAGCTACCACCACACGCCACGTACCTTTGCGCACGCACCGCGGCCCATGCTCAAGTCGCTGTTGCTGGCTGTTGAAACTTGTGCCCCCGACATGTTTGTCGCTGTGCGCAGCACGCGCTTCAGGGTGTGGGACAAGCCCAGCATCGTGTCCGACTTTGTTTTGCGCTGGGCGCTTGCCCACGGCGTGGCCCAACTCAAAAACTATCCGCACTGTTATGTGTCTACAGGTGACGCGCAGACTGGTGAGCAACTGCTGAGTCTGGAATCAGAAATCGGTGAGCTTGATTTTTTCTGCATCAACGACACCACCGACGACGCACACGAGCACGACCCGCGCCTGACGCAGGTGCGCCTGGCGCTGGAGCGAATGTTCAGCGTGCCTTCGAGGTTTGAGAGGGTGGCTACGCCGCTTTGGGGCAGTGTGAACCGCCGCCGCGGTGAAACCCAATCAGCCTCAACAGCGGCCAGCAGCGTTGAGCTGGTGTAGCCTTTGAGGCGCTTTTTTGATATTAAATACCCATACAGCCCAATAAAATCGGGCGCGAGCAGCTATTAATAAAATAGCGTTTGCTGCTGTAAAAACTGCTAGAGCTAGGCGATTTGAGCAATCATTTCAATCTCAACGCAGGCACCCATCGGAATTTGGGCCACGCCAAACGCACTGCGAGCATGGGCTCCAACGACGGACCCAAACACCTCGGCGATCAGCTGGCTGGCACCGTTGGTTACCAAGTGCTGGTCGGTAAAGTCGCCGGTGGAATTCACCAGGCTCATCAGTTTGACAATCCGGCTAACGTGATTCAAGTCCTTGCCGACAGCCACCAAAGCTGCGTGTAGCGTGCCCATCAGGTCGATGGCAATGGCGCGGGCAGCGGCTTTGCCTTCGTCTAGCGTGATGTTTTTGCCGAGCTGCCCGGCCCACGGCTGGCCGTTGGCTTTGGCAATGTGGCCGCTGATAAAAATCAGGTTACCGGTTTGTACATACGGCACATAGGCAGCCGCTGGAATGGACAACGGCGGCAAGGTAATGCTCAGTGCAGTCAAGGTTTGGTAGATGTCTGGTTGGGTGGTCATTGCGTTTTCCTTTTGGAGGGTGAATTGAAAATCGGCCGGCGCGCTTGCTTGTTGCTTGCGGCGCGGTACATCAGGCAGTTGCAAAAACCGAGTCTACCGGCGTGACCGTGACAGCGACGCTCAGCGTGTGCTGCGCGCCGCCATGAATCACGCCGCGAACCGGCGACACGTCCAAATAATCACGACCGGTTGCCAGCACGATGTATTCGTCTAGTGGAACGCGGTTATTCGTCGGGTCAAAGTCAAGCCACTCGCCGCGCTCTGGGTCTTGCGGGTCTGCGCAGTACACCTGCACCCAGGCATGCGTTGCGTCGCAGCCAATCAGCCTGCTTTGCCCCGCCAATGGCTGAGTCAACATGTAGCCGCTTACGTAGCGTGCGGGCAGGCCAAGCGCGCGGCAGCAGGCCACCATGATGTGCGCAAAGTCTTGGCAAACACCCTTGCCCTGGCGCAGCGCCAACAGGGGCGGCGTGTTCACGTCAGTTGCGTCGCCGTCATAGCTCATGGTGCTGTGCACGCGACTCATCAAGTCGTGAGCAGCCTCGGCTAACGGCCTGCTGGGTAAAAAGCTTGGCGCTGCGAATTCAGCAAACTCGGGGAATTCGCGGCTGTCAGGCGCGAAGGGTGATGCAAAAACAAACTGCCAGGCTGCGTCGTGCGGGCTCCCCGCGCGGTAAACATAGCGTTCTCGTGTGCTTTCCCATGGCGCATTGCCGCAGTTGTGATGGCTTTGTGCTCGGTGGGTGTTAACAACGCTGCTGGCGCTGACACTCAGCTCAAGATGGCTGCGGTGGACTGAAAAAAACGTCCGGTAATTGCCAAAAACGTCTTGCGCGTCGCGTTGGTGGTCTGGCGGCGGGCTGATGTGCAGTTGGTGGCTCAGTACCGTTTGTGCCAAGCCGCTGGCAGGCTGTAAATGCACGATGTGGTGTGCATTTTCAACTGCAGGGCTGTAGCAGTAATGCGTCTCGTGATGAAGGTTTAACAGCATGGGTGCATCAAATCAGTCGTGTGGTGTGGCGTGCTTCGTTTTCTTGCGCAGCAGCTCAGGCGCCAACGCTGACCGCGTTGAAATCGCGGGCGTTGGCGTGGCTAAAGTAACGCTGACCCAATTCGTCTGACAGTTCAAACGCGCATATCCGGCAACGCTCAAAGGCCTGTACCAGCGGTGACGTGTCGCCGCTTTGGGCGGCCTCTTGCAACATATTGGCGAGGTCTGGCAGTTCGTGCAAGGCGAAATGCTGCAGCGCCGCATTTGCCGACTCGCCTTCTCTGGCGGTATTGCCAATCAGTTTGGTTAGCCGGTTCTTGAGCGACTTCAGCACCCAGCTCAGTGAACGCGGGTTGTCTTGGTCAAGCACCAGCAATTCAAGCAGCGCAGACAGGTCTCGGCGCTGCTGGTATTGCGCATGAAAGGTGATGGTGCTGTCAAACAGCGCCACGATGGCGCTGAAACCACTGTCGTCAAGCACTGCTCGGGTGGTGAACCCTTTGGCGAGCGCGCTTGACAACGTGCCCAAGCGCTCAATGTGCCGGCCAATGCTGAGCAGGCGCCAGCCGTCGTCGCGCATCATGCGGTCGGTTTGCGCGCCGGTAATGGCTGCCAAATAGCTGCTGGTGGCGTCCAGTGCGCTTAGGGCGGCTGCCAGGCTGTAGTCCGGCTCAGGTTTTACGACCGCACTGCAGTGCTTAAAAAAATCACGCTCCATTTGCACAATCACGTGCCACTGCTCTTGCGAAAGTCGCTCGCGCACCGCAGACGCGGCACTTTTTAAGGCGCACAAGTTAAAGCCAACGCTGGCGTTTGCATCGATGTTAGGCAGCGCAGCAATCAAGGCGCGTTCAAAAACGCGCCTGGCCTGCGTTGCGGTCGGTACGCTGCCCAGCACCAATGAATTGCTGACTGCCAGGGCGCTGACCCAATTCAAAAGTGGTGGCGACGACTGCTCGTCGCCCGCCAAGCTGTGCAGCGTTAGCTGTGCCAGTCGAAGTGAGTTTTCTGCGCGTTCGCTGTATCGGCCCAACCAAAAAAGATTTTCGGCCGCACGGCTTGTCACGGGCTGCTTGCGACTCGTGCCCACCGGCTGGGCCACCACTGAAGAGGCGGCAAGCTCTGGCCCTGCTGCATTTGCATGTGGCGCAACGGTTAATGGCAGCGGCTCGAACGGGGCGAATGCGTCATCTGGCCGGCGACTAGCGTTGTGTGTAGCAGCAGCCATCACCCAAACGTCAGCGCTGCTGCCGCCATATTGCATGGAGGCAATGTTGTCGTCCTTGCCAGCAAGGCGAGCCAAACCGCCCGGCAGCACCCGCCACGAGCCATGCCCATCGGGCAGTGCAAACACCCGCAGCATGACCGAACGCGGCGCGATGAGATTGCTTTGCCAAACCGGCGTTTGCGAAAGCGGCACGTAGGCTTGAACGGTGTAGTCGTTGCGGCCCCGCACAATTCGGCCCGCCCACTCGTCAAGCCCGCGTTGGTTAAGCGTGTGGCCCAGCACAGAAGCCATGCCGGTGGCCGGGTAGGTGGGTTTGATGACGCAGTTTTTAAGCTGTGCCAACATGCTTTGCATCACGGCTTGCTCCCCGCACCACCAGGTGCTGAGCGAGCTCAAGCTTAGCGTTTCGCCCAGCAGTTCTTCAGACAATGCGGGCAAAAAGCCGAGCAGGGCGCTTGACTCCAAAAACGCCGAGCCGGGCGCGTTGGCCACCTGCACATTGCCAGCCCGAATCACTTGCAGCAAACCTGGCACGCCAAGCGTCGAGTCAGCGCGGAGCTCTAGTGGGTCTAAAAACTCGTCATCAAGCCGCTTTAAAACGCCGTGCACTGGCTCGAGGCCCTGCAGTGTTTTTAAAAATAATCGCTCATCCCGCACCAGCAGGTCTTTGCCTTCAACCAGTGTCAGGCCCAAGTAGCGTGCCAGGTACGCGTGCTCAAAGTAGGTCTCGTTGTACGGCCCAGAAGTAAGCAGCACGATGCGGCTGTCGGCTTGCTGGCTAAGCGCCTTCATGCTGTCGACCAGCGCTTTGTACGAATCGGCTAGGCGCTGCACGCGCATTCCGCGAAATGCCTCAGGAAAAAGCATGGATATGCTCAGGCGATTTTCAAGCAAATACCCCAAGCCAGACGGCGCCTGCGTACGCTGCGACACGACTGACCACTTACCGTCGGGCCCGTGTGCGAGGTCAAACGCTGCAATGTGCAAAAACATGCCGCCCGCAGGCTGCACGCCCTGCATGGCTCGCAGGTAGCCCGGGTGCCCCTGCACTAGTGCAGCTGGTAAAAGTCCGCGCGACAGCAACGATTGTGGGCCGTACACATCGGCCATGATGCTGTTTAAAAGCCGCGTGCGTTGTTGAATACCCGCCTCAATGTACGCCCAGTCGCTTGGAGAAATGATCAGTGGCAAAAGGTCTAGCGACCACGGGCGCTGCGGGCCGTTAGCGTCGGCGTAAACGTTGTACGTGACGCCGTTATCGCGAATCTGCCTTTTTAAATTAACCGTGCGCTGGTTTAAGTCAGCAAAGCCGCTGGCGCCCAAAAAATCAAAAAACGAATCCCAGTGCGGATGGATGCTTGCAGGTTTGTTGTCGCTAACGACTCCGGAGCCTTGAGAAGATTGACTCGAACCTGAACCGAGAGGTGATTGAGACTGGGACTGGAATTGAAATGCATTTACCGCCGATGAGTGCGGTGCAACTGCGCCGCGCAGTTCGTCAAAGTGCCCCGCTTTTGCCGAAGGGGCAAGCGCCTGAGCCGTCGTGCTTGCAGACGCCAATGCAGCGTTTGGGTCTGGTTTTTCTCCAGCCGGCGCGCCGCTGTCTGCGTTGGTAAGGTCGCCCATGGGGCCTGTGAGTGAAGTCGTCAACGTTTTAGTTTACTTCAGCGCGAAGCTGCAAATTTCAGCCGCGCTGACGTCAGCAGCTTGATGCGTTTTGCTATTGCCCCAGCTTTTTTCTATACTCGGGCTGTGCTTACCCTGCTCAATTATTCGTATCAATTGCCTTTATGGAGGCGAATTGCTGCTTTACTGAGTTTTTTGGCAGTTGTGTCTGCACTGATAGCGCCAGCATCTATGTTGGCCGAAGAGGTTCGCACAGGCAAGCTTGGCGGGCTGTGTTCCCTGAGCAAAGCTGTTGATGGTGCAGGCGGCGTTACAGGCGACGTAAAGCCTGACGGCCAGCATTGCGATTTATGCGGCTCGCTAGCACTGGCGGCGCCGCTGTTTGCCGAGTACCCTCTGCCGAGCCAGCCCGACCAGCACTTGGCGAGTGTGGATTTTTCGTTTGATTGGGCCGCGCTTGTCGAAGGCTTGCCGCCCAGCCGCGGGCCGCCCGCAAGTTGAATTGAAACTTCTCAAGCCTCTGGCTTGAGTCGAACAGGTGGGCTGTTTTGGCAGCACGCTGGTTGTTAGTTTCAACGCTCAAACGTGGTGAAAACTGCAGCGCAAGCGCTTGCTTTATTTCCCAATTTTTGTATTTCTGTACCGCTGCGTTTTCGCCGGAGTGTCGCTCAATTTATGCGACGCTTTACCTGGCGAAATGTGGCTTACCTATTCAAAAGCAAATCATGAAACTTGTAGTCGCTATTAAAGTCATAGCTGTTTGCGCCCTTATTTACTGGCCTACAGCGTCTTTTTCACACATTTCCTTAGAAAATAAATCTGCCGAAGCAGGCAGCATCTACAAGGCAGTTTTTCAAGTGAGCCATGGCTGCGGCGACTCACCCACAACCGCCCTTGTTGTGCAAATTCCCCAGGGTTTTCAATCTGCCAAGCCTTTTGCCAAAGCCGGCTGGGCGATCACTCAACAAGGCAACACCAGTGTGACCTGGACGGCGACGACGAAAGAGGCAGCTTTGCCTCCGGCGCACTTAGATGAATTCATGCTGCGCGGCAAGCTGCCTGAAACTGCGGGGCCAATGTGGTTTAAGGTGTTGCAAACCTGTGAGTCGGGAAGCAACAACTGGTCAGAAGTGCCCGCAGCAGGCACATCGACCCAAGGCATGAAGTCGCCAGCCGCGCTGCTTGAGGTAACCACAACGGGCAAGCCTGCCAGCACGGGCACTACTGAGCACAAACATTAACACCAACTTAGTTAAGGAAATTCAATGTCACTTTTTAAATCAATCTGCGCCACTGCGGCGGTGTTTTCAGCTTTAACGTTTGTTGGCGGTGCGGCGTTTGCCCAAACTGGCGCAGGGCCAATTGAGGTCAAAAACGCTTGGGTGCGCAGCACCGTGCCAGGCCAAAAGGGCACTGGCGCGTTCATGAGCATTACGGCTAAAAACGGCGCGACATTGGTCGGCGTTTCGTCGCCAGTTGCGGGCCTGGGTGAAGTTCATGAAATGAAAATGGAGGGCGACGTAATGAAAATGCGCGCCATGCCAAATCTGAACTTGCCCGCGGGCACCGCGGTTGAACTCAAGCCCGGTGGTTATCACGTCATGCTGCTGGACTTAAAGAGCGCGGTGCTGCCGGGAACTAAAGTGCCAGTGACGTTGCGCTTTAAAGACTCTAAAGGACTGGAGAGTCAACTGGAGTTGAGTCTGGAAGTGCGAACAGCAGCGCCCTTGCCAAGGGGCGATAAGGCTGCCAGCCACGCCACTGAGCACAAGCACTGACAGCCCAGGCGTGCTAACCATGAGGCCGCCGTTAATCCAAGTAATCTATTTGCGTTTTAGTAGCGCGCCCAGGCGCCGATAAACGGTGGCGCGGCTTACGCCCAACTCTCTTGCAGCCTGCAATACGTTGCCGCGTGCGTCGTCTACCGCCTTGCGTATTAAAGCGGTTTCAATTTCTTTGAGTGGCTGGTGCGCTTGCCCTTTTGTGGTGGTGCGAACGACTTGGCTCAACGCATCGGCAGCGCCAATTGCTCGGGCATTTAAGCGCAAGCCAGACCATAGCGGCACGTCTAGTACCGATTGCTGGTTACTTGCGCGTGCGGCATTAAACAAAGCTTCAAACCCTATCGCAAACATGTCGCTGCTGTGATGCAGCTGGCCTGTAGGTTCTGCAGCCGCGGTGTGGGCAACCGGGGCTAGCTGCGGCAACATTTGCCTGGCGGTTTGATTGGCGGCGGTGATGAACCCATCTGCATTCAAGCACACCAGTCCGTCACTGTCATCGCCCAGTGTTCGTCCGGGCCAGTTCAGCCGCACCAAGATATCGCGCGTGCCTTTTATGCGGTC
The DNA here is from genome assembly GCA_031393945.1 of Polaromonas sp. Taxonomy (GTDB): domain Bacteria; phylum Pseudomonadota; class Gammaproteobacteria; order Burkholderiales; family Burkholderiaceae_C; genus Polaromonas. The sequence goes on from JANMWH010000099.1 coordinate 15,562, forward strand.
TATCGTCAATGCGTTTTCAATGCTGCGGGCAGACTGCGCCACCAGGTGCTTGAGTTCTGGCCGCTCAATCGCGTCAATGCCGGTTAAGTCCAGCATGCCGATGCACTGGCCTTGGTGCCCGAACAGCGGCGCGCCTGCGCAGCTGTACACCGAGTTACTTTCAAAGAAATGCTCGCCCCGGTGCAGCCAAATCGGCTCAAGCTCGGCCAGCGCTGCGCCAATGGCGGTCGTGGCCACGCGGCTTTCAGATAAGTCGCAGCCGATACGGGTGATCAAATCGGCTCGCGGGTCACTGCGGTCGATGTTGCCGTAGCTGCCAACCACTACGCCACGCGCGTCTGTCAATATGGCGAAATAGCGGGTGCTGGAAATGGTGGCGCCAAGTTGCTCCAGCATCGGCTTTGCAACGCTGAGCAGCGCTTGGTTTGCGTCCCGCGTGTGGGCTGGCGCATGGGAAGAAACGGCTTCAAAAGTGGCGATGTGATCTGGCCGGTGCCCACTGGCCAGGCAGCGCTGCCAAGAGCGTTGAATCCATGCTTGTGTGCCGCGCTGCGCTGCCGGGTCGTGGTCGTACAGCGCGGCCACCCGCGAGCGCGCAATCTGCGCAAGGCGCTGATCAGCTGGCGGAGAATTGACTTGCAACATATGTAGCATTTCTTGACGGCGAACTCGGCTAACAGAACAAACTTTAGCTGATGTAACACCTTACCAGAGTCAAGCGGGCAAGGTAGGGCCGCTCGAATTTCTCCGAGTGTTGCATTTTGAGAATAAGTATTTCTTTGCCGCCAGTACAAGGGTTTTGCCTAGTTATGCCACGTGCGTCTGCTCGAATAATCAAAAAGTTTCGCGCTTCTCAGGCGTTGAAAATTCCGTAGCCACTCAATAGCCATCAGGAGACAGACACATGCAAGTTCAATTTACCGTCAACGGCAAATCATCCAACGTTGACATGCCCGCCAACACTTTGTTGGTTCAAGTTCTCAGAGAAAAGCTGCTGCTCACTGGTACCCATGTGGGTTGCGACACCGCGCAGTGCGGCGCGTGCACCGTGATCATGAACGGCCGAGCCGTCAAGTCCTGCAACATGTTGGCGGCCCAAGCACAAGGCGCAGACATCACGACCATTGAAGGCTTGGCTGCCAAAGACGGCACCATGCACCCCATGCAAGCGGCCTTCAAGGAGTGCCACGGCTTGCAGTGCGGTTTTTGCACCACCGGCATGGTGATGAGCGCGGTTGATTTGTGTAATCGGCACCCCAAGGCGAGTGAAATTGAAATTCGCGACAACCTCGAAGGCAACATTTGCCGCTGCACGGGTTATCAAAACATTGTTAAAGCCGTTCGGACTGGCGCTGCCGCCATGGCCGCTTAGGCGATTATTTTCTTTTTGCATTCATTCACTTAAACCACTTCAGGAGCATTCACATGGGCGCACCAGACTTCGCAACACTTCCCAATATTGGCGCATCTATCCGCCGCAAGGAAGACTACCGCTTTTTAACCGGCGGCGGCCAGTACACCGACGACATCACGCTGGCCAACCAAAGCTACGCCGTGTTTGTGCGCTCGCCGCACGCCCACGCCAACATCAAAAGCATCAACATTGACGCAGCCAAAGCCGCACCGGGCGTGCTCGACGTATTCGTTGGCGCCGATGTAGCCGCCGACAAAATCAACGGCCTGCCATGCGGTTGGGGCATCACCAGCACCGACGGCAGCCCCATGAAAGAGCCACCGCACCCCATCCTTGCGCAAGGCAAGGTGCGCTATGTAGGCGACCACGTGGCCATGGTTGTTGCCGAGACGATTGAGCAGGCCAAAAATGCAGCCGAGCTGGTCGAAGTGGACTACGACGTTTTGACTGCTGTGGTCAACGTCACGAAAGCAAAATCTGCCGCCGCCCTGCACGAAGCTGCGCCAGACAACCATTGCTACAAGTGGGCCATTGGCGACAAAGCCGTGGTTGACGCAGCTTTTACTACCGCTGCGCACATCACAAAAATTGATTTGACCAACAACCGTTTGATTCCAAACGCTATGGAGCCGCGCTCGGCCATTGGCGGTTACAGTCGCGCCAACGACGACTACACGCTGTATGTGTCTAACCAGAACCCACACGTTGAACGCTTGCTGCTGACCGCGTTTGTGATGGGGTTGCCCGAGCACAAAGTGCGCGTGATTGCGCCAGACGTGGGCGGCGGTTTCGGCTCCAAAATTTATCTGTACGCTGAAGACGTTTGCCTGGTATGGGCGTCTAAAAAGCTTAACCGGAACATTAAATGGACAGCCGACCGAAGTGAAGCATTTGTCAGCGACGCGCACGGCCGGGATCATTCCAGCCACGCCGAACTGGCCATGGACAAAGACGGCAAGTTTTTAGCGCTGCGTGTACACACAGACGCCAACATGGGTGCGTATTTGTCAACTTTCGCGCCTGCAGTACCGACTATTTTGTACGCTACGTTGCTGGCTGGCCAGTACGCTACGCCGCTGGTGTACGCCGAAGTTGATGCCTGGTTTACCAACACCGCGCCAGTAGATGCGTATCGCGGCGCTGGCCGCCCTGAAGCCACTTATTTGCTAGAGCGAATCGTTACCCGCGCAGGCTGGGAGCTGGGCTTGTCGCAAGACGAAATTCGCCGCCGCAACTTCATTACCGAGTTTCCGTACCAAACCCCAGTAGCACTGCAATACGACGTGGGCGACTTTGGCGCTTTGCTGTCGCGCGCCAACGAGCTTGCCGACATCAAGGGTTTGCCTGCTCGCCAGGCAGCGTCTAAAGCCAAAGGGCTGGTGCGCGGCATTGGTTACTCCAGCTACATCGAAGCCTGCGGCCTGGCACCCAGCAACATTGCAGGCGCATTGGGCGCACGTGCGGGTTTGTTTGAATGCGGCGAAGTGCGCGTGCACCCCACAGGCAGCGTCACCGTGTTCACCGGCTCGCACAGCCATGGCCAAGGGCACGAAACTACCTTCGCACAGGTAGTAGCAGCGCGCTTGGGCATTTCAGTTGATTCGGTAGATGTTGTGCACGGCGATACCGGCCGCGTGCCGTTTGGCATGGGCACATACGGCTCACGCTCTATGTCAGTGGGCGGCACTGCCATCATGAAGGCGCTCGATAAAATTGAGATCAAGGCCAAAAAGATTGCGGCGCATTTGATGGAGGCCAGCGACGCTGACGTTGAATTTGCCAACGGTGAATTCACCATCAAAGGCACCGACAAAAAAGTGACCTTTGGTCAAGTGGCGTTAACCGCGTAC
>JANMWH010000160.1:0-1732 GCA_031393945.1 Polaromonas sp.
TCTCCGGCATCCGCAAAACCTTTGGCAAGGGCGACAAGTTGGTCGAAGTGCTCAAGCGCATCGACATCGCCGTTGCACCTGGCGAGTTTTTGATTCTGGTGGGCCCGTCGGGCTGCGGCAAATCAACCTTGCTCAACATCATTGCCGGCCTGGAAGAGCCCACCGAAGGCGAGATCCGCATTGGCGAGCGCGACGTGGTGGGCGTGGCCCCGGCGCAGCGCGACATTGCCATGGTGTTTCAAAGCTATGCGCTGTACCCCACCATGAGCGTGGCCGACAACATTGGCTTTGCGCTGGAGATGCGCAAGGTGCCCAAGCTTGAGCGCAATAAGCGCATTGCAGAAGTCGCGGCTATGTTGCAGATCACGCACCTGCTGGACCGTCGGCCCGCGCAGCTCTCGGGCGGTCAGCGCCAGCGCGTTGCAATGGGCCGGGCGCTGGCACGCCAGCCGCAGCTTTTTTTGTTTGACGAGCCGCTGAGCAACCTCGACGCCAAGCTGCGCGTCGAAATGCGAGCCGAAATCAAGCGCCTGCATCAGATTAGCGGCATCACCAGCGTTTACGTCACGCACGACCAGATCGAAGCCATGACACTTGGCAGCCGCATCGCTGTGATGAAAGACGGCGTGCTGCAGCAACTGGGTACCCCCGACGACATTTACAGCCGCCCGGCCAATACGTATGTGGCGGGTTTTATTGGCTCTCCTACTATGAATTTAATAGCTGGTTGCGCCCGTAATATGGGCGCTGAAGGCATGTTTTGCATAGAAAATGCCAATCTGCCTCTGCACTGCCCGGTGGGCGCCGACGCACTGCTTGGCGTGCGCCCCGAACACATTGCCTTGAGCACCGATTCGCCATGGCGCGGCGTCATCAGCGTTGTCGAACCGACCGGCGCCGATACCTTTGTTGTCGTCAAAACAGAAGCTGGCAATATCACGGTGCGCACCTCGCCACAAATGCAGTCTCGTCCTGGCGATGCCGTTGGACTGGAAATTCAGGCTGCACAGGTGAACTGGTTTGATGCGCAGAGTGGGGTCAGGTTGTAAAGGGCTGCGAGCGAGGAAGACGGCGTTACAGCGCATAAATAGCTTAAACCCGTTCCAAAACTCCCCGCAGGGCGTTTCCAGTGTGCGTGCCCAGCTTCACCACCGTTTCAGGCGGTGCTGCGGCCACTACGGTGCCGCCCGCATTGCCGCCGTCTGGCCCAAGGTCTATTACCCAGTCGGCCTCGGCAATCACGTCCAGGTCGTGCTCAATTACCACCACGCTGTGACCGCCGTTGACGAGGCGGTGCAGCACACCGATGAGCTTTTCAACGTCGGCCATGTGCAGGCCGACAGTGGGCTCGTCCAGCACGTACAGCGTATGCGGCGCTTTTTGGCCGCGCCGGGTGATGTCGTCGCGTACTTTGCTGAGTTCAGTCACCAGCTTGATGCGTTGCGCTTCACCACCGCTGAGCGTGGGTGACGGCTGGCCGATGGTGAGGTAGCCGAGGCCCACGTCTTTGAGCAGCTGTAGTGGGTGGCCGATGCTGGGCATGGATTTGAAAAACTCTACCGCCTCATCAACCTCCATCTTCAGCACGTCTCCAATGCTTTTGCCGCGCCAGGTGACAGCCAGTGTCTCGGGGTTAAAGCGGGCGCCGTGACAGGTTTCACACAGCACTTTCACGTCGGGCAAAAAGCTCATGCCGATGGTGCGCACGCCAGCGCCTTCGCACGTTGGGCAG
>JANMWH010000169.1:0-2346 GCA_031393945.1 Polaromonas sp.
TTGACTTCAACCACCCGCTTGCTGGTCAGCCAGTTGTTTTTGAAGTCAACGTAATTGGAGTGTTATGACAACTCTGCCCCAAGAAATTTTGTTGGCTGAACCCCGCGGCTTTTGCGCCGGCGTTGACCGCGCCATTGAAATTGTTGAACGCGCACTCACCAAATTCGGTGCGCCGATTTACGTGCGCCACGAAATCGTTCACAACACTTACGTGGTCAATGACCTCAAAGACAAAGGCGCGATTTTTATTGAAGAACTTGCAGATGTGCCGCCCGGCGCCACTCTGGTGTTCAGCGCGCACGGCGTGAGCAAAGCGATTCAATTAGAAGCCGAGCGGCGCGGCTTTCAGATTTTCGATGCCACCTGCCCGCTGGTCACCAAAGTGCATGTCGAGGTAGCCAAGCTGCACAAAGAAGGCTACGAGTTCATCATGATTGGCCACAAAGGCCACCCTGAAGTGGAGGGCACGATGGGCCAGCTCGACAGCGGCATTCACCTGGTTGAAGACGTCACCGATGTGGCACGCATTTCGCCGTTGCAAACCGAGTTGCTGGCAGTCGTTACGCAAACCACCTTGAGTGTGGACGACGCAGCCGAGATCACTGCGGCTGTCAAAGCGCGTTTTCCGTTGGTGCGTTCGCCCAAAATGCAAGACATTTGCTACGCGACACAAAATCGGCAAGACGCGGTGAAGGTCATGAGCTCGCAGGTTGACATTGTGATTGTGGTGGGCAGCCCGACCAGCTCAAACAGCAACCGCCTGCGTGAGCTAGCGGCCAAGCTGGGCACCGAGGCCTACATGGTCGACGACGCTAGCGAGTTGAAAGAAAGCTGGTTTGAAGGCATGGCAACGGTGGGGTTGACGGCCGGCGCGTCGGCTCCCGAAATTTTGGTCAAGCAAGTGATAGACCGCATCAAAGCGCTTGGCGCAGTGTCGATTCGCAAAATGGATGGCATTGAAGAGACGATCAAATTCCCACTGCCCAAAGGTTTGAAGCTGGACGCACTGGGCGAGCTGAGCGCGGGGCAAAGCACTCTGCATCAGCAAATTTGAGTTGATTCGGTCAAGATTTATTTGCTATTTATTTAATAGCTGGTCGCGCCCGTACTTATTCGGCTACAGACACTTTTAATGCTCAAAAAGTGCCTAAAATCTTGTAAATTCGCTATTCACCGCTCAAAAGCTGAACACCAGTGACCACTATCCATCACGCCGCCATTGAGCAGTGCCATTCTGCTTTTGCGCAAAAGTACAGCCACTTTATTCACCAAACACCGCTGTGGAAATTACCCGGCAAGGCGCTGGGTGTGAACTGCGATGAGGTGTGGCTGAAGCTGGAGCATTTGCAAACTGGTGGCAGCTTCAAGGCGCGCGGCATGTTGAACCGGCTGCTGTCCAACCCGATTCCGGCCAGCGGCGTGGTAATTGCATCAGGCGGCAACGCCGGTATTGCCGTGGCGGCGGCTGCCAAAGAGTTGGGTGTGCGCTGCGAGGTGTTTTTGCCCGAGGTGTCGAGCCCGGCCAAGCGCGCCAAACTCGCGGCGCTGGGCGCGCATGTGGTGTTGGCCGGCAGTGTGTACGCCGATGCGCTCAAGGCTTGTCTTGAGCGCCAAGCGCAAACCGGCGCTTTGCTGGCTCACGCCTACGACCAAATTGAAGTGCTGTTGGGCAGTGGCACGCTGGCGCTTGAAATTGAGCAGCAAGGCGGTGTGCCCAACTCTGTGCTGGTCAGTGTGGGCGGCGGCGGCCTGATTGGTGGCGTGGCCAGCTGGTTTACGCATCGCAGCCGCGTGGTGGCGTTGGAGCCCGAGCTTGCGCCGACCCTTTTTAACGCCCGGCAATCGGGTCTGCCTGTAGACGTGAGCGTTGGCGGTGTCGCGGCTGACTCATTGGGCGCCCAACGCATTGGCGATTTGGCGTGGGGAGCGACGCAAGCGCATGTGCGTGACGCGCTGCTGGTAAGCGACGAATCGATTCGCGCCGCGCAATTGTGGTTGTGGAAAGAACTCAAACTGGCGGTAGAGCCAGCCGCTGCCTTGCCTTTGGCGGCGCTGCACAGTGGCGTTTACTGCCCGCGCCCAGATGAAAAAGTTTGCCTGATTATTTGTGGTGCTAACGTTGACCCGGTCACGCTTACTTAAAAGATTTTTAAAAATACAATCGTCTCATGCTCGATATCAACCTGCTCCGCAAAGACTTGCCCCACGCTATCGCCAAACTGGAGGCGCGCAAGTCACCCCAAATTTTTTTGAACGTCGATGCGTTCACCGCACTGGAGCAAGAGCGAAAAACCATTCAAGGCCGTACCGAGGAATTGCAAAACCTTCGCAATACGCTGTCCAAGC
>JANMWH010000184.1:0-3838 GCA_031393945.1 Polaromonas sp.
GGCGCTGATCAATGCCAGCAGAAATCGGTGAATAGACATGGCCGGATGGTAAGAAAAAAGATTTGGTCAAGGTCAGGGCGAGCACGCTAATAGTAGTTACAAGCCGCGGTCAACGACTCGGGACGTAATTTATCCCTTGCATTTACACCCAGCAACTTCTACATTTTGCAATCATTACGTTTTTTAATGCCATCAAGGAGTTTTTTTATGGTTACTGTCTCTCGCTCTAGTGCGACCAGCGTCTTCAGCGCCGCGGTTCTTGTTGCTGCCAGCCTGTTTCTCGCAGGTTGCGACCGCACTCCCGACACCATCAAAATCGGCGTGGCTCAGCCCTTGACGGGCGGCATAGCCGCCCTGGGCAAAGACTTGGTCAATGGCGTGCAGCTAGCTGTAAATGAGCTCAACAAAGAAGGCTTCAAGCTCAACGGCAAGCTTGTGACATTAGAGATGGTAGTAGTCGACGACAAATCTAACGCAGCAGAAGGCGTCAAAGTTGCGCAGCAATTGGTAGATGCAGGTGTGGTCGCGGTCATCGGGCATTTGAATTCTGGCGTGAGTATTCCTGCAGCGCCCATTTACGCAGCCAAAGGCATTGCACAATTGGCGATTTCAAGTAACCCGAAATTTACCGAACTGGGCCACCCTACTACCCTGCGCCTGGTGGCCAACGACGACCTGCAAGCGCGCGCTGTTGGTGCCTTTGCTGGCAGCCAGATTCAGGGCACTAAATTCGCGGTGGTCGACGACGGAACGCCCTATGGCAAGGGCTTGGCTGACGCGGCGGCCGACAAGATCAAAGTTAAAAAAACCGTTGCTTTGCGCCAAGGCTTTGACGACAAAACCACAGACTTCACGGCGCTGGCAGACAAGTTAAAGGCAGACGGGATTGAAGTGGTGGTCAGCACCTTAAATGATTTTCAGGTGGTAGCGCTGATCGCCAATTTAAAGAAGATCGGCTACGCCAAGCAAATTACTATCTTGGGCACCGACATGCTCAAAACCACAGAAATGATCAAGCACACTGGCGAGGTCTCTGCGTTTTACGCCACCTCCATCGTGCTGGAGGCCAACGAGTTTGCTGCCGGCAAAGCGTTTTTAGACGCTTACCAAGCGGCCTTCAAAGTACCGCCAGCGTACGGCGGCCACTACACCTATGACGCAACCTATGTTTTGGCATCTGCTATCCGCCGCGCCAAAAGCGCCGACCCCGCCAAAATCACAGAAGTGTTGCGAAAGATGGATGGTTACGCGCCGGTTACCGGGTCAATGAAATGGACCGAAAAGGGCGAGCAGCGCTACGGCGTAGTCAGCGTCTACAAAGCCAACGGAACGAGTTGGGAAAGTATCATGCGCTCTGACAGCTGGTGAGCGATTGGCAGGCTCGCTAAAAAGCGCCTTCGCGCTTTTTAGCGTATTTTAATTGGGGCCAGACTCCAATTAAAATTCGATTTCCACTTGCAAACTACCAAAAAATGGCCCGTCTTCCCCGCCTCACGCTCCCCGGCTATCCGCATCACGTGATTCAGCGAGGCAACAACCGTCAGGCTATCTTTAAAACCGCGGCGGATCATCAATATCTTTTAGATCTGTTTGAAGAAAACGCGAAGAAGTTTGGCGTCGACTTGCATGCGTATGTGTTGATGACGAATCACTTCCACTTGCTGGCTACTCCGCAAACTGACACGGGTTTGCCGCAAATGATGCAAGCGGTTGGCCGTAGTTATGTGCGGTACTTTAACGATCTGCACGCACGTACTGGGTCACTGTGGGAGGGGCGTTATCGGTCTACGCTGATTCAAACTGATCGCTACTTGCTGGCCTGCATGGTCTATATTGATTTGAACCCTGTGCGCGCCGGTATGGTGGGCGCGGCACTTGACCACTGTTGGTCAAGCCATGGGTTTTATGTGGGCACGCGCAGCGACAAGTTGATCACGCCGCACGCTCTGTTTTGGGACCTGGCCAACACGCCGTTTGGCCGCGAGGCCGCATACGCCGAGCTGGTTCGGGCTGGCGTCAACCCCGATCAGCAGGCTGCCTTGACGAAATCTGCGCTGGCAGGCTGGGCGCTGGGCGACCCCGATTTTGTTGAAGACCTTCAAAAAAGAACGGAGCGCCGCGTTAACAAGGTCAAAGCGGGGCGGCCTTTTTCAAAGCCTGCTGTCTCCAGCAAAGTAAAAGATTGAGCCAGGAGGCTGAGTAGACACATTTTGCAACCAAATTTAATCTGTCCCTAATTAAAGTAAACAGTAAAGAACTTGAATTTAATTGGAGTCTGACCCCAATTAAAGTATTTGCTGATACGAGTGTTGCGCTTTATCATTGCAATTCACTTTTACTAGGGTAAGCCATGACGACTCTCGCCGAAATCAAACATAGCCAAGAACACGGTTTGTACGCTGGGGCGCACGAGCATGATGCCTGCGGTGTGGGTTTTGTGGCGCACATCAAGGGGCACAAGTCGCATGCCATCGTGCAGCAGGGCTTGAAGATTCTTGAAAACCTGGACCACCGGGGCGCAGTCGGCGCTGACGCGCTGATGGGCGACGGCGCGGGCATATTGATTCAGTTGCCAGACGCGCTTTACCGTGAAGAAATGGCAAGCCAAGGCGTGGCCTTACCGCCGCCGGGAGAATACGGCGTGGGCATGGTGTTTTTGCCGAAAGAGCATGCATCGCGCCTGGCGTGCGAGCAAGCGCTCGAGCGCGCGGTGCGAGCTGAAGGGCAAGTGCTGCTGGGCTGGCGTGATGTGCCGGTGAACCGTGACATGCCGATGTCGCCCACTGTGCGCCTTAAAGAGCCGATCCTCAAACAGATTTTTATTGGCCGTGGCAATGATGTCATCGTGCAAGACGCGCTGGAGCGCAAGTTGTACGTCATCCGCAAAACCGCCAGTGCCGCGATTCAAAACCTGCGCCTGACGCACAGCAAAGAATATTACGTGCCCAGCATGTCCAGCCGCACGGTGGTCTACAAAGGCCTGCTGCTGGCTGACCAGGTTGGCACGTATTACATGGACTTGACAGATGAGCGCTGCGTGTCGGCGTTGGGCTTGGTGCACCAGCGTTTTTCTACCAACACGTTCCCTGAGTGGCCGCTGGCGCACCCGTACCGCTACGTGGCGCACAACGGCGAGATCAATACCGTCAAGGGCAACTACAACTGGATGAAAGCGCGTGAAGGCGTGATGTCGTCGCCCGTGCTGGGTGCTGATTTGCAAAAGCTCTACCCCATCAGCTTTGCCGACCAGTCTGACACCGCCACGTTTGACAACTGCCTGGAGCTGCTGACGATGGCCGGCTACCCCATCAGTCAGGCCGTGATGATGATGATCCCCGAGCCGTGGGAGCAGCACACCACGATGGACGAGCGTCGCAAAGCGTTTTACGAATACCACGCCGCCATGCTGGAGCCGTGGGACGGCCCGGCGTCCATCGTGTTCACCGACGGCCGCCAGATCGGTGCCACGCTAGACCGGAACGGCTTGCGCCCGTCGCGTTATTGCGTGACCGATGATGATCTGGTCATCATGGCGTCAGAGTCTGGCGTGCTGCCGATTCCAGAGCACAAGATCGTTCGCAAGTGGCGCTTGCAGCCCGGAAAAATGTTTTTGATCGACCTCGAGCAAGGCCGCATGGTCGATGACGAAGAGATCAAGGCCACGCTGGCGCACAGCAAGCCGTACAAGCAGTGGATTGAGAATTTGCGAATTAAATTGGATGATGTCAAGGCCAAAGAGCCCTCACCCCAGCCCTCTCCCGTGGTCGGCAGAGGGAGCAAAACGGACTCACTCCCTCTCCCGCACGCGAAGCCGAAGGCTTTGCCTTCAGGTGCGGGA
>JANMWH010000209.1:0-4990 GCA_031393945.1 Polaromonas sp.
AGAAAAACCGAGATTTTTGCAATGCGCTATCTCTTTGTCCCCTCTCCCTGTGGGAGAGGGTTAGGGTGAGGGCTCCCCGCACCCGAATCCGAATCCGAACCAATTCCCCACCCCGTCCTGGCTGGGCTTGAAATAGTCAAACGAGACGGATTAAAAAATTTAGATGTCCGACGGCGGCTTGCCGACTAGTTTCTAAATTTTCCGTCTCGTTTGACTATTTCAAGGAACCGCGAAGCGGCCCAGCCTGCGGGTCGCCTTTCTTTTGCTTACTTTTCTTTGGCGAAGCAAAGAAAAGTGAGTAGCCGCCGGGCTACCCCCGGCACTTCCCATGAAGGCGAACCAAGCTATCAATTAATTAGCTCCTTGCGCACGTATTCATTGGTCTGCAGGCTAATCACTCACCCAAATAAGCCGCCCGAACCCGCGGATCACGCAGCAACTCTTTAGCATCACCATTCATCGTGACCGCACCAGACTCCATCACATAGCCGCGATCAGCAATGCTGAGCGCGCGGCTGGCATTCTGCTCAACCAGCAAAATCGTGACGCCCTGTGAAGACACGTCTTTAACAACTTCAAAAATCTTGTCGACCATGATCGGCGACAGCCCCATGGAGGGCTCGTCCAGCAGCAGCACTTTGGGGCGGCTCATCAGCGCCCGACCCATGGCCAGCATTTGCTGCTCACCGCCGCTCATGGTGCCGGCCAGTTGGTCTTTGCGCTCGCGCAGGCGCGGGAAAATGGTGAACATCTTTTCCATGTCCGCGCTGATCTCCGCCTTGTCGGTGCGGATGTAAGCACCCATTTGCAGGTTTTCAATAATGGTCATGCGGGCAAACACGCCGCGGCCTTCCGGCACCATGGCCAGACCGTCTTTGACGAGGTCCCAAGCGCCTTTGCCTTTGATACTTTTGCCCAAATACTCAATGTCGCCGTCAGCCAGCGGCAGTGAGCCGGTAATCGCTTTCATGGTAGTTGTTTTGCCAGCGCCGTTAGAGCCGATCAGGGTAACGAGCTCGCCTTCGTTGACGTGCAGGTCTACGCCCTTGACGGCCTTAATGCCGCCGTAGGCCACTTGCAGGCCGGTTATTTTCAGAAGTGTGGTGGTCATGGGTGAATCCGGTGCTGATGCTTGTACTTGCGCGGGTGCTGGTGCTTGTGCGGGTGCTGTTGATCTGGCGTCGGCTTAATGCCCACTGCCCAGGTAAGCCGTGATTACTTTTTCATCTTTCTGAACGTCGGCCGGTTTGCCCTCGGCAATTTGCTTGCCGTAGTCCAGCACCGTGACGCGGTCGCACAGGCCCATCACCAGCTTGACGTCATGCTCAATCAGCAAAATCGTGCGGTTGTCTTTGCGGATTTGGTCAATCAATTCGCGCAGCTGAATTTTCTCAGTCGCATTCATGCCGGCCGCTGGCTCGTCTAGCGCAATTAACTGCGGGTCTGTGGCCAAGGCTCGGGCAATTTCAAGCCGACGCTGGTCTCCGTAACTCAGTGTGCGGGCTTTGAAGTCGGCATATTTGCCTATGCCAACGTAGTCCAGCAATTCTTGCGAGCGTTTGGCAATCGCTGCTTCTTCGTTTTTAAATCCTGGCGTGCGAAAAACCGCGCCAATCAGCCCCGAATGGGTGCGCACATGCCGGCCTACCATCACGTTTTCAAGCGCGGTCATTTCTGCGAACAGCCGAATATTTTGAAATGTGCGCGCAATGCCGGCCTTAGCGACTTGGTGCACAGCTGTTGGTTGGTAGGTTTTTCCTGCCAGCTCAAACGTGCCGCTGTCGGGCGTATACAGGCCGGTAAGAACGTTAAAAAAAGTGGTTTTACCAGCGCCGTTGGGGCCGATCAGGCCGTACACCTGGCCCCGCTCGATATGAATGCCGACATCGCTCAGCGCCTGTAAGCCGCCAAAGCGCTTGGACACGCCCGAGACTTTTAAAATGGTTTCGCTCATGTGCGCAGTCCTTACGGGTTGATCGTGTTGCTAGGCACTTTGCCCACGGGTTTATTCAAGGACTTGCCGTGCTCAGGCGCTGGCCATAGCCCGCGCGGACGCATCAGCATGATGGTGATCATGGCCAGCGCAATCAGCAACTGCCGCAAGATCGCGGCGTCAAGCCGCCCATCGGTCATGACCTGCAATGGGCCTGCCACATAGCGCAGCACTTCGGGCAGCGCAGCCAGCAGCAACGCACCCAAAATAACGCCGGGCAAGTAGCCGATACCGCCCAGCACCACCATTGCCACAATCATGACGGATTCCATCAAACTAAACGACTCTGGCGATACAAAACCCTGAAAAGCTGCAAACATGGCGCCCGACACGCCGCCAAACGTGGCACCCATGCCGAAGGCCAGCAGTTTTAAATTGCGGGTGTTGATGCCCATGGCCTTGGCGGCGATTTCATCCTCGCGAATAGCCATCCAGGCGCGGCCGATTCGGGAGTTCTCCAACCGGTGGCACAGCACGACCGAAACCAGTACCAAAGCCAAAAACAGGTAGTAATACATTGACACCGAGTTCACGGTGATGCCAAAAAACTGATGGTCTGCACCCAGGTCAAAACCAAAAAACTTGATGGAATCAATTTGGTTGATGCCCTTGGGCCCGTTGGTAATGTTGAACGGCCTGTCAAGGTTTGCCAAAAACACCCGAATGATTTCACCAAAACCGAGCGTAACGATGGCCAGGTAGTCGCCACGCAACTTAAGCGTTGGCGCACCCAGCATGATGCCGAACAAACCAGCCAGCGCAGCCGCCAGCGGAATCACGATGTAAATAGGTAAATGCAAACCAGCTGGGAACATGGCGGCCAGCTCGGGGAATGCTTGCAGCAAATGCGGCGAGCCGAGCAACGCCGCCAAATAGGCACCCACCGCAAAAAACGCCACATAGCCCAAGTCGAGCAAGCCGGCATAGCCCACCACAATGTTCAGGCCGAGTGCCAGCAGCACGTAAAGCAGCGCCATGTCGACAATGCGCACCCAGGCGTTGCCGCCGAACTGCAAGAACAGGGGCAACACCAACAGGGCAAGCCCCATCAGCAAATAAGTTACGGTTTTGTTTGATTTCATGGTGATCTCAATAGCTTTAATGGTTTTTGATTAGCGTCAAGCCCTGTCGGCCACACGCTCACCCAGCAGGCCAGACGGGCGCAGCGTGAGCACAAAAATCAGCACAATAAAAGCAAAAATATCGGTGTACTGGCTGCCCAACACATCACCTGTGAGTGGGCCGATGTAACCCGCGCCAATCGACTCGATCAGCCCCAGCAAGATGCCACCGAGTACTGCGCCACCTAAATTACCAATGCCGCCAAACACGGCTGCCGTAAAGGCTTTGAGGCCCGGCAAAAATCCCATCGCGTGTTGCGCAGTGCCATAGTTGGACGCATACATCACGCCGGCCAACGCCGCCAAAATGGCGCCGATGATGAAGGTGGCCGAAATAACCGTGTCGGGCCGCACACCCATCAGCGCGGCTACACGCGGGTTTTCTGCCGTGGCGCGCATGGCCCGGCCCAAGCGCGTGTAGTGCACCAGCCACATCAAAATAGCCAACGAAATGGCGGTGGCGCCCAAAATAAAAATTTGCGTAACAGTGATCACCGCGCCGCCAAACTCATACGGCTCTGACGGGAGCAGCGTGGGGTAAGACTTGTAGGTCGGCTTCCAGATGATCATGGCCAGCGTTTGCAGCAGCAAAGACATGCCGATGGCCGTGATGAGCGGTGCCAGCTTGGGCGCGTTGCGCAGCGGCCGGTAAGCGACCTTTTCAATTACAAAATTAAGCGCTGCGCAGACCACAAATGCAATCAACATTGAGATCAACAAAATAATCCAGCCGGGGGTGCCGGGCATGGACGTCTGCATGATGCCAATGATGGTCCAACTGGTCAGCGCGCCTACCATCAGTACCTCACCGTGAGCAAAGTTGATCAAATTAATGATGCCGTACACCATGGTGTAGCCCAATGCGATCAACGCGTACATGCTGCCCAAAACCAGACCGTTAATGATCTGCTGCAGAAATACATCCATAACTTACCCCAAAATAATCGTTAGCCAATCGTCAGCTGTTTGCAGCTGCAGCACCAAGTCGTTTTCTCGGCGCGCAGTGCCGGGATTGTAGTCATGCAGTTGTAGCGAGAATCGAGCCAACCGCGTGCTTTTCGCGGGGTTAACCCTTGAAAACGCAACACAATTTGAAAAATTTTAGTTACCCATTCGCCCGATTTTTGTGTTTGAGTGCGGCCAGCTTCTCTGCGATACGAATCTCGAGGCCCCGGCTGACCGGCCTATAAAACTCAGGCGCGGTCATGCCGTCAGGAAAATAATTTTCCCCGGCTGCAAAGCCGTCTTCTTCGTTGTGCGCGTAACGGTAATTTTTGCCGTAGTCGAGCTCTTTCATGAGCTTGGTCGGCGCGTTGCGCAAGTGCATTGGCACAGGCAGCGTACCGCCTTTTGCGATCAAGGCTTTGGCTTCATTGAAGGCGGTGTACACCGCGTTCGACTTGGGGGCCATGGCCAGGTAAATCACGCATTCAGCCAGCGCCAGTTCGCCCTCTGGTGAGCCCAATCGCTCGTAGACCTCAGCGGCGTCGAGCGCCAGGCGCAGCGCACGCGGATCTGCCAGACCAATCTCTTCTGTGGCCATGCGAATCAACCGACGGGCCATGTACTTAGGCTGCGCACCACCATCGAGCATGCGCATCAACCAATACAGGGCGGCGTCCGGGTCTGAGCCGCGAACCGACTTGTGCAGCGCCGAAATCGTGTCGTAAAAAACCTCGCCGCCCTTGTCATAGCGTCGCATTTTTTCGCCCAACACCTTCATCAGCCACGCATCGGTAACCTCTGCGACTGGCCCCGATTTTTCATTGCCAGCCGCAACTGCCACCGACTCAAGCGTGTTGAGCAAGCGGCGTGCATCGCCGTCGGCATAGGCAACAAGCCGGTCAATCGCCTCAATTGCTATATTTTTAATAGC
>JANMWH010000218.1:0-2962 GCA_031393945.1 Polaromonas sp.
TGCAACTGGCGCAGCTTGCGGCGCTGGGCCGACCATGTTCCACGCGCGGGCACCACGCAAAAAGCCGCTGGTGCGTTGCTCGCCCGTACCCATCAAGGGAACCGCACCGCCGCCGTTGGGCTCAGCTCTTGCCCGCGCCGCGTCCTCTCTAAAGGTGCTGTTTTCGTAATCTGCTACGCGAGAAAAGCTGCTGTAAGTGATTTTGGGCCAGGCTTGGCCCGGAAGATAAGCTTGCCCAAACGTCGCGCCGGTGCCAGTGCCTGAAAAAGCAATACTCTTTAAAGCGGTGCCGCCCATGGCTGCGTTTGCGCGCTGCAAGACTGCTTCAACGTTCTCGGCTGGCACATTCGCGCAAGACGCCAGCAACGCGACTAGCGCCAAAGGCAGAACACATGCCAAGCCAGTCAAGCGGCTGCGTAGCGAGCCACCCGGAAGTCGGCTCGTTTCAAAAAGTTCTGCTGGCTGCTGTCTTGAGGTGAGTTCGCCAAGCTTGGCAATCTGCGATGTTTTCATAAGTAGCTCCTGTGGTTTACACGAAAAAACTTAACGCGTTTGCTATTGATAGCGTAGCTGCTCGCGCCCGAATTAGCTGGGGAAAACAACAAAATGATGCGCAAATGCCAGGTTATTAATCCGTTTTTAGTCCGATGGCTTGTCGGCCCCAGCCGGCGGGCTGTAGGCGCTGTGCAACTTGACAGGCTTGGCTGACCGTTTTCGCATCCAGATGTTGAGCAGTTCCACGCCGAGAGAAAACGCCATCGCAAAATAAACATAACCCTTTGGAACGTGATGACCAAAGCCTTCAGCCACCAACACCACGCCCACCACCACTAAAAACGCGAGTGCCAGCATTTTGATTGTGGGGTGATCCGACACAAATCGGCCGATGGCGGAGGCAAACAACATCATTAGCCCCACAGACACCACAACCGCCGCAACCATCACGGCAAGCTCATCAACCATGCCGACGGCGGTAATGATGGAATCTAGCGAAAACACAATGTCCACCACCATGATTTGCAAAATAACTGCCGTGAACGTTGCTTTCACGGCGCTGGTTGCATGGGCCTCTTCGCCTTCAAGCGACTGGTGAATTTCGCCGGTACTTTTCCAGATCAAAAACAAACCGCCCAAAATCAAAATCAGGTCGCGGCCCGAAATGTCTTTGCCGAAAATCGTAAAAAACGGCTCGGTTAGGCCAACTATCCACGACAGCACAAAAAGCAGCCCAATACGCATGAACATCGCCATAAAAAGGCCAATTTTGCGGGCCATTTCTTGCTGCGCCTTGGGCAGTTTATCGACAAGGATGGATATAAAAATAATATTGTCGATGCCAAGCACCAGCTCAAGCGCCGTCAGTGTGGCGAAAGCAACCCATATTTGGGGGTCAGATAACAGCTCCAGCATGTTTTTCTCTTTGCGGTTTAATAAAATAGCGCACCATGTTAACCAACCAATATAGCAACTGGCCAAAATAGTGACTTGGCCGTTGAGGCAAGGCTCGCACCCACGGGATCAGACTTTCAAGACCCTAAAAATTCGCCGATGGGCTTCAGGTCTTCGACCCGGTCACACACCGCTTTGACGATCATCAAAATCGGCAAGCCCAACAGCAAACCCCACACGCCCCACAACCAGCCCCACGCCAGCAAGCCGACAAATACAGCCACCGGGTTCATGCGGCTGGTGCGGCTGGTCAGCCAAGGCGTGATCAGGTTACCCACAACCATATGAATAAAAAGCGAAGCGCCTGCGACCAAAATCGCCATATTGCTGGACCCAAACTGCAAAAAAGCCACCCCGCCCGACGCCGCCGCCGCAAACAAACTTCCGATGTACGGCACCAGGTTCAACACCCCAGCGGCAATGCCCCACACAGCGGCGTTCTGCAAACCTATCGCCCACAGCGCCAACCCGGTAAGCACCCCCACCAGGGCACTGGTGGCAAGTTGCACTTGCAGGTAACGCTGAATTTGCCCGGTGATTTCGTCAAGTGCCTGCAACGTAACTTTCTTTTTACTAAGCGACGGCCCAGCAATCTTGATGAGTTTGCGCCTGAAGGTATTGCCTGACACCATCAAAAAATAAGTCAAAAAAGCCACTACCGTTATTTGCCCCAGCAGCGTGACCAGGCCCAGCGTTCCAGTCCACAGGTAGTCTTTAATATTGAATCGGGCGGGCTCCATCACCACCCGCAGCGCGCCGCCTTTGGCTGCTGGCGAGCTGCCGTCTTGGGCAGCCTGCTCAAGTTGCGAAGCAGCTTTTTGCACAGTGTCTAACGCGCTGATCTGCCCGGCCTGTCGAGTCTTGATCGCTTGCCTGAATTTTTGCGCCGCTGCAGGCAGCGATTCAACCAGAGTGGCCGCCTCATTTGACAGGGCGTATGCCGTGCTGCCAACCGCGCCCAAAATACTGAGCATCAAGACGCCCGCCCCCACTGCACGCGGGATGCGGCGCAATTCCATCCAGTTGACGAGTGGCGACAACGCATAACTGAACGTTAGCGCCAGCATGAAGGGAATAAACACCGCCTTCGCCCAGTACAGCACAAACAGCCCGGCAAAAACCGCCATTACCGCTAGCGAAACGCTGCGAATACTGACAGGTAAATTCAGGGCAGAAGGTTCAAGAGCAACCGTTGCCCCAAGCGTTGACAATGGCAAAGCTTCAAGCGTGTCGGTGGGGGCAGCAGGCATCGGCACGGCCGCTGCGGGATGGGCATTCATGAAGCGTCCTCGTTCAATAAATTGTCGATATTACTTTTGCTTGACTCGCATTTTTCGTCACGTGTTTCATCCCTTGTTGCGTCCAGTTGAGTGACGCAGGATTCAACGCGTAAATATAAGCAACCGCCAGTTAATTCGTCGAGCCAATCGGACACCTAAAGCATGTAGGACAAATACTCTGGCAATTCGGCCGCCCGACCTGCAGATCGACGCTTCAGGCCGCAATGGCACCT
>JANMWH010000332.1:0-9842 GCA_031393945.1 Polaromonas sp.
GCCAGCACCACGCGTGAAGCTGCCGCGCAGCTGGCCGACCTGGCCAAGTCGCTCGAACAATCCGGCCACCGGGCAGACCACGTAGCAGCCTTCCTCACCCGCAGCCTGTTCAGCATGTTCGCCGAAGACGTAGAGCTGCTGCCCAAAGGCAGCTTTTTGGAACTGCTGCAAAAACACGAAGCCAACCCGCCCGCGCTGCAAGGCATGTTGCGTGCCCTGTGGATGGACATGGACCAAGGCGGCTTTAGCGCGGCCTTGTCGGCGCAAGTGCTCCGGTTTAACGGCAAGCTGTTTAAAGAACCCACCAAAGACGGCTACAGCCTGCTACTTAATTCGCAGCAAATAGGCCAATTAAAACGCGCGGCGCAGGCCAACTGGCGTGAAGTAGAACCCGCTATTTTCGGCACCCTGCTAGAGCGCGCGCTAGACCCCACCGAGCGCCACGCGCTGGGCGCGCACTACACGCCGCGTGCCTACGTTGAGCGGCTGGTGCTGCCGACGGTGGTTGAGCCGCTGCGCGCCGACTGGGCCAACGCCCAAGCAGCCGCCCTGCTGTTGGCGAGTGAAGCAGCAGAACTTACTGGCAAAGCGGCAGACGACAAAATGCTCGAAGCACGGGGCGAGCTAAAAAAATTCCACCACCAGCTGTGCACCCTGCGCGTGCTAGACCCTGCTTGCGGCAGCGGCAACTTTTTGTACGTCACGCTTGAACATTTAAAGCGCCTGGAAGGCGAAGTGATTAACCAGCTCGAAGCCTTTGGCGAAACCCAAAGCACGTTGGGCCTTGAAGGCGAAACCGTCACCCCCCAGCAGCTGCTGGGCATAGAGCTGAACGAACGCGCAGCGGCTCTGGCCGAGCTGGTGCTGTGGATAGGCTATTTGCAGTGGCACATTCGCACACGCGGCAACAAAGCCGTGGCCGAGCCAGTGGTGCACGACTACGGCAATATTGAATGCCGTGATGCGGTGCTGGCTTGGGCTGACACTGATTTGGCTTATGACGCGGATGGGCAGTTGCTGAGCCGCTGGGATGGCAAGACGTTTAAAACCCACCCGGTGACGAGTGCGCTGGTGCCTGATGAAGCCGCCATGGTGCCGCAGTGGCGCTACATTCGCCCCGCGCAAGCCAAGTGGCCTAAAGCAGACTTTATTGTTGGGAATCCGCCATTTATTGGTAAATTGAAATTGCGTGAAGCGCTGGGTGACGGCTATGCAGAAGCGTTGCGCAGCGTTTGGAATGACGTGCCTGATAGTGCTGATTTCGTGATGCATTGGTGGGCTAGAAGTGCACTTTTAGTTACGAGCGGAAAAGTCCGTCAATTCGGTTTAATCACCACCAACTCCCTGCGCCAAACCTTTAACCGCCGCGTAGTGCAAGCTGCTTTAAACCAAAGTCTGCAACTCACCTACGCCATTCCAGACCACCCGTGGGTAGACAGCGCCAACGGCGCAGCGGTTCGAATCGCGATGACGGTTGGAGCTAAATTGGGGTCAGATCCCGCAGCGAAGCGAAGTGGCTCTGACCCCGATTTAGCGGCGCAAGGATCAACACTACCTCGTCTAATGACTGTGTTGAACGAAACGACAGGCGATTTCGGTGAAGTCGACGTGACGCTGTCTGAACGAAAGGGCGTAATTCATGCCGACTTAACGACAGGCGCTGCGGCGGCAAATGCAATCCAGTTGCAAGCTATGGTGGGGGTGTCTGGTAATGGCGTCATGCTTGCAGGAAGCGGTTTCATAGTCACGTCAGATGAAGCGTCCGCTTTCAAACTACAAGATTCACAAACCATCATCCGCGACTACCGGAATGGCCGCGACTTAACTGATACGCCGCGCAATGTAAAAGTTATTGACGCGCTCGGTTTAACCGCTGAGCAGCTACGCACAAAGTACCCGGCGATTTACCAGTTGCTTGTGGAGCGTGTAAAACCAGAGCGCGACAGCAATCGTGACGTAGCATTTAGAAATAACTGGTGGATTCATGGACGTACACGAGGCGAGATTCGTAGTGCATTGAAAGGCTTACCTCGTTACATTGCCACCGTGGAAACCGCTAAGCACCGCACCTTTCAGTTTTTAGACGCCAGCATCCTCCCAGACCATATGCTGATAGCGATTGCTAGCAAAGATGCATTCGATCTTGGTGTTTTATCGAGCAGTGCTCATATTGATTGGGCACTAGCTCAAGGCGGCACGCTGGAAGACCGCCCGCGTTACAACAAATCCCGCTGCTTCGAAACCTTCCCCTTCCCAGCCGAAGATACAGGCCTGACCTCTGCCCTGCGCGACAAAATCGCCATCCTGGCCGAACAAATCGACGCCCACCGCAAACGCCAGCAAACGACCCACCCCGGCCTGACGCTAACCGGCATGTACAACGTACTCGAAGCCCTGAAAGCAGGCCGCGACCTGACCGCCAAAGAAAAAATCATCCACTATGAAGGCCTGGTCGGTGTGCTCAAAGAGCTGCACGACGAGCTAGACGCTGCCGTACTTACTGCCTACGGCCTTCAAGTTGGTATCAGCAACGACGCACTGCTAACCCACCTCGTCACCCTCAACGCCCAACGCGCGCTTGAGGAAAAAACCGGAAAAGTCCGCTGGCTGCGGCCAGAGTTTCAAAACCCGGCGCTAAAGGTGGCTGCCAACTCACTATTAAATCAGGAGCTGCTCGCGCCCATATCTATTGGGCTACAAGCCGATTTAATGCTTGAAAATGACCCAAAAACGTCGAAAACAGGCAAAACCACAACACCAACCGCGGTGCAGGCCTGGCCAGGCACCCTGCCCGCCCAAGTCAGCGCCATCGCCCAGCTGCTGGCCAGCGCAGGCGCAGCTCTAAGCCTGAGCGACATAGAAGCCAGCTTCAAAGGCAAAGGCCCGTGGAAAAAGGGCCTGCCCCGCATTTTGGAAACGCTAGCAGCGCTAGGCCGTGCGCGGCGTGAGGATGGCGGTGGGTGGCGTGGGCTTTGACTTGTTGGAGTGACTAACAGCCCTCGCACACCGCGGTGGACGACGGTTCTGCTACCGCTACCCCGGCAGGCGCTTACCAGGGTTTTGTCGATGGCACCAGCGCGGTGTCATCAGCCGGTGTGGGCACTTACGCCGTGGCCAACATCACCACCAGCGTTGCCGTGGCGGAAAACTATGCCGGCTGGAGTCTGGTGGTGGTTTATAGGCCGGCAACTGATCCGACCCGCAATATGGTGGTGTGTGACGGCTACCAGCGGGTTCGCTCGACTTCCTTGAGTGTGGACATTTCCTTAAGCGGATTTACCACCCCACCATTTGACACGGTGACCAGCAAACTTGGCGTTGTCGCTTATGACGGGGGCAAGGGTTCAACCGAGGGCACTGCCGGGTTGCACTTTGGCCAGTCAATTGCCACATTGGCTCCCGTTTTCAATGGCTTGAACCCGCAAAACGATGTGTTTAACAGCACCATCAGTGCGCCGGGGCAAAACGTTGGCACAAGGGAGCCCAACTACCCCAACACGCTGGGTTTTGATGCAGATATTTTCTCACCCACCACCCAACACCCAACTGCCCAACGGCGCTACCACTGCTGTAGTGTGGGTCAGCTCCAGCCAGGAAACCATCGATCTGGGGGTAGTCACGCTGGCAACCAATATTTTTGTGCCGAAAATCAAAGACAGTTTTATCAAAACCGTGAGTGATATCAACGGCGGGCTGGTGTTGCCGGGCGATGTTCTGGAATACACCATCAGCTTTACAAACTCGGGCAGTGACCCCGCCACCCGAACAGTAATGGTGAATGCCGCCGCCAATCTCGCCACCACCAAAACCAATGGCATTAGCACCCTGACCTGCAAAGCGGGTTTTTGATTCCTGGCTTTTCGCCCAATTCAAGCCTGACCTTCACAGTGGTGTACGGGGTGACCGTCAGCGGCGTTTGACTGGTTTGGTTGGCGCGGGCAGCTTTCGAGGTGGGGCCAGCGCAATGCTTTCGGCCGGACAATGCCAGTCGACCCATCCCGTCCAATCGATAAGAAGGTGTCCTACATATTTGGCGAAAAGTGAAAGCTACATTGTGTTTTGGCAATCCCGCCAGCACCGCAAGCAAACACACCATGCCAAAACAGAACAGCCCCGGCAAAACTGACGCGGCCGAAAAAACCACTTCCCGCAGTAGCACTGGCAGCACAACCAGCGCGGGCCTGAAGCCAACTGTCAGCCCAGCCGCTACCAAGCAAAATCAGACCGAAAGCCTTGTAGCAGGCATGCCGGTTAACACAAACAAAGCTGTTGAATATGGCTTCCAAAACGGATTGAATCCGCAGCGTGGCGCAACAGTGCACGCCGAGTCGCGACTGCCGGGCGGCAGCACGTTGAGCGAAGAAAACGGTACCCAGAAAACCGGAAGCGTCGCGCCTGAGGGCGTGAACGCCACCATCGAAACACTTGACCGCGTGCGGGTCGATTCCGCAGGCCAGGTGCTCACCACCAACCATGGCGTGGCGGTTGCTGACAACCAAAGCTCGCTAAAAATGGGCGTGCGCGGCCCGGCACTGCTTGAGGACTTCATACTGCGCGAAAAAATCACGCACTTCGACCACGAGCGCATTCCAGAGCGCATCGTGCACGCACGCGGCTCGGCAGCGCACGGCTTTTTTGAATGCTACGAGGCACTGACCGACGTCACCAAGGCAGCGCCTTTCAAAGAGGCGGGCAAAACAACACCGGTGTTTGTGCGCTTTTCCACCGTGGCTGGTGAGCGCGGCTCGAAAGACACTGCACGAGACGTGCGCGGCTTTGCAGTGAAGTTTTATACCGACGAGGGCAACTGGGATTTGGTGGGCAACAACATGCCGGTGTTTTTTATTCAGGACGCAATCAAATTCCCGGACCTGATTCATGCCGTTAAACCCGAGCCACATCACGGCATGCCGCAAGCGGCCAGCGCGCACGATACGTTTTGGGATTTTGCTTCGCTGATGCCCGAATCAACCCACATGCTGATGTGGCAGATGTCAGACCGCGCCATTCCGCGCAGCTACGCCACCATGCAGGGCTTTGGCGTGCACACATTTCGCTTGGTGAATGACGCGGGCGCGTCGGTATTTGTGAAGTTTCACTGGCAACCAAAGTACGGCACCCAGTCGCTGGTGTGGGACGAGGCCGTGAAAATTTCAGGCGCCGACCCGGACTACCACCGGCGGGACCTGTGGGAGCGCATTGAAGCGGGTGCTTTCCCCGAGTGGGAGCTGGGCCTGCAGATCTTCACGCAAGAGCAGGCCGAGGGTTTCAGTTTTGACATTCTTGACGCGACCAAGCTCATTCCTGAAGAGTTGGTGCCGGTCAAAATCGTGGGCCGCATGGTGCTCAATCGGAACCCCGACAACTTTTTTGCAGAAACTGAGCAGGTTGCTTTTTGCACCGCGCACGTGGTGCCCGGCATCGACTTTTCAAACGATCCCCTGCTGGCGGGCCGCCACCACTCGTACATTGACACGCAAATCAGCCGCCTGGGAGGGCCGAATTTTCATGAAATTCCAATTAACGCGCCCGTCAACCAGGTGCACAACAACCAGCGCGATGGCTTGCACCGCCAGGCGATTCATCGCGGGCGCGTGTCGTATGAGCCAAACTCACTGGCGGGCGGTTGCCCGTTTCAGGCAGGGGCAACACAGGGTTTTGTGACGGTTCCGGCGCGGCTCGCGGCGCAAGAAGAAGCCGGCAAGGTACGCGGCAAGCCCGAAAAGTTTGCCGACCACTACACGCAAGCCACACTGTTTTTCGAAAGCCAGACGCCAGTCGAACAAGCTCACATTGCGGCGGGTTTCAGGTTTGAACTGAGCAAGCTCACCGTGCCCGCAATACGTGAGCGAGTGGTAGCCATGATTCGCAACGCGTCTGAGGCATTGGCCCAGCGAGTTGCAGACGGCTTGGGCATGACCGACTTGCCAGATCCGCTACCCAAAGCGCTTGAGCACCCCGCAACTCCAGAAATCACACACTCACCAGCTTTGTCTCTCACGGCGCGTCCGGGCGATGGATCGGTCAAGGCGCGAAAGATTGCTATTTTGGTGGCGCCAGGCTCGGCAGGCAAGTCAGCGATTGCCGTGCAGGCTGCGTTGCTTGCGCAAGGCGCGGTGCCGCGCTTTGTAGCGCCACGCATCGGCGAGATTCAAACCAGCGACGGCGTGGCGATCAATGCCGACGCGTCAATGGAAAACGAACCAGGCTTTTTATTCGACGCGCTGGTACTTGCAGATGGCTCAGAAGGCGTGGCCGTTCTTGCCAAGGACGGCAACACCATGGACTTCATCAAATGCCAGTACCGCCACTGCAAAGCCATTATGGCGATTGGCGCTGCCAGGTCGCTACTCGAAGCGGCTGCAGTTTCGCCCAAACTGCCAAACGGTAAACAAGACGCAGGAGTGATCTCGGCAAGCGCTGATGTCGGTAAATCACTCGAAGCGTTTATCAAAGCAGTAGCCATGCACCGCCACCCCGATCGTGAAACCGACCCGCCAGGCGTTTGATGGTGACTGGAAAATTTTGGGGAAGCTTGCAAAGCTGTCCAGCTTTCCTGGCATACAGATTAAAAATTTTGGGAGCAGACTGTGATTGGAATTATTGTGCCGGCGCATGATGAGGAAGAGCGCATAGAAGACTGCGTGAAGTCGCTGCGTAAAGCAGCAATTCACCCTGACCTGGGAGGCGAGCCAGTAGAAATTATTGTGGTGCTGGACGCCTGCACGGACAGCACCGGCCAGCTTGCCATGCATTTGGGCGCACGCACAGTGAACTTGTCTGCGAAAAACGTGGGCCTTGCCCGCCAGGCTGGCGCCTGTGTGGCGCTGGGCGCTGGCGCACGCTGGCTTGCGTTCACCGATGCAGACACGGTAGTGGCGCCTGACTGGCTGGCGATGCAACTGGCGCTCAAGGCAGACGCAGTGTGCGGCACCGTTGGTGTCGACGACTGGGGCGCGTACGGCGAGCGGATGCATCGGCACTTTGAGCTGACCTATATCGACGCAGACGGGCACTCGCACATTCACGGCGCAAACCTCGGTGTGTGTGCGACGGCGTACGCAACTGCAGGCGGATTTTTGGGCCTGGAAACGGGTGAAGACGTTGCCTTGGTTGAGGCGCTTCGCCTAAGTGGCGCAAAGATCGCGTGGTCACGCGCACCGCGCGTGGTGACCAGCGTGCGGCCCAACTACAAAGCACCAGGCGGCTTTGGCGCAACGCTGCAGCGAATTGAAAAGTTGCAGCAGTGGGCAGGCGTTGGGATGGCGGTGGCTGCATGACCAGTGCGGCTGCTGAACCGATTGCCGAAAGCATCACCAAATTGTTTGGTGCCGGTATGCCACCAGGCGGCAACTGGTTATCACATCTTTTAAAGAAAAAACTTGACGACCTTCCCCTGCCGGGCGCTGGCGAAACGCTTCAACGCTGGCGTGCCCTTGCCGCGGTGGGGGAGTTTGATTTGTCACTAACCAAACTGTATGAAGGGCACACGGATGCGCTGGCGATTCTCAATGAAATCGGTCAGGAAAAATCCGGCATAGCACCAGGCGCATGGTGCGTGTGGGCCGCTGAAGCGCCTGGCGCACGAGCGCTTATCCACCGTGATGGCAGCGCCAGCGTGCGTTTGAGCGGTGCCAAATATTGGTGTTCGGGCGCGTCAACCTGCGAGCATGCGCTGTTAACTGCATGGGCTGACGATGGCAGTGGCCCCTACCTGGTGGCAATGGAATTGAATCAACCCGGCATCACGGTAGACGCCACGCAATGGAAAGCTGTGGGCATGGCAGGCAGCATGAGCGTGAACGTGGCTTTTGACGGTGCAAAGGGGCGTTGCGTGGGCACGCCTGGCCAGTACTTGACGCGCCCAGGTTTTTGGCACGGCGGTGCAGGCCTGGCAGCATGCTGGTATGGCGGTGCGGTAGGCATCGCGTCGGTTTTGCGGGCATCTTTACTCAGCAACATCAGCGACAGTGCAGGCTCCAAACAGGCGTCACTCGGCAAAGTAGAACTGGCGCTTGCACAAACCGCCGCAGCCCTCAGGCAGGCAGCAACGTGGATTGACTTGCACCCTGGATTTGACGCCAGCTACCTGGCTTTGGTCACCCGGCTTTCAGCAGAAAAATGCGCCAAAGTGGTGATTGACGAAGTAGGCAAGGCCATGGGCGCGACTCCATTTTGTTTGAATGAAAAGTTTGCTCGCGCAGCGGCCGACTTGCCGGTGTTCATTCGGCAAAGCCACGCCGAACGTGATTTTGCGGCGCTAGGCGAGCGGTCGCTGTCGGCCCCGGCTACCGCGTGGACGCTTTGACCAACCGCGCGATTCGAGCCGCTGGTACGCCCGATTCGGCCTGGGTACCTTGGCTTGCCAGGCAGCAATTACCGCTTGCTGCCATGCAAACTCTCTGCCCCGATGAAAGTCGACTGGTGGTTGTGGTGCCCCATCCAGACGACGAAGTACTGGCCTGCGGCGGCCTGCTGGCAATGCGTGCCGAGCGCGGATTGCCGACGCTGGTCATTGCAGTAACAGACGGTGAGGCCAGCCACAACCACACTGACAACGAGGGCCTTGCACATCTGGGCGCAAGTTTGGGCGCGAATTTGGGCGCACGCAGGGCTGAAGAAAGCTATGCAGGGCTGCTGGTGCTTGGCGTGCCGCGTGCATGTGTCGTGCGCCTTGGTATTGCTGACGGAAACGCGTCAGACTGCATTTCAGAAATTGCGCGCAAATTACAGGCGCTTGTCAAACCTTCAGACGTTCTGGTGACGACCTGGTGCCTGGATGGGCACCCCGACCATGAATCCGTTAGCCAGGCCGCCATGCAAGCTTGCCTCATAGCAGGCTGCCGACTGCTGCAAGCCCCGGTGTGGATGTGGCATTGGGCCGAGCCAGACGACTCACGTGTGCCGTGGGGCGACCTGGTGGCCTTGAATCTGCCAGACTACGCGATTGCAGCCAAACAGCGCGCCCTTGCCCAGCACCGCAGCCAGCTTGCTGAGCGCGGCAGCCTTGGCCCGGTGTTGATGCCGTCCATAGTCGAAAGAGCCAGTCGGTCGCAAGAGTTCTATTTTCAATAACCTCCAGTCATGCAAGTGCACCCGTCCACACAGCCAGATCAGCCCGCCTATTTTGACGACATGTTTGCCAAAAGTGACGACCCCTGGAAGTTTCAATCTCGCTGGTACGAACGGCGAAAACGCGCCCTTACCCTTGCCTGCCTGCCGCAAGAGCGCTACGCCAGCGGCTTCGAGCCGGGCTGCGCAAATGGCGAGCTGTCAGCCCGCCTGGCTACCCGCTGTGAGCGCCTGCTGGTGAGCGACGGGATTGACAAAGCGGTGACTTTATCCAGAGACCGCCTCAAGGGGCTGGCCAATGTAGAGGTGCGCAAAGCGTGGGTGCCCAAGGACTGGCCGCGAGACAAGTTTGACCTGATTGTGCTGAGTGAATTTCTTTTTTATCTCCGGCCCGAAGTGGTCGAGGAAATTGCGGCCAAGGCCAAAGAATGCCTGTTGCCCGGCGGCGTGATTTTGGCCTGCCACTGGCGCCCCCCGATTGCGAACTGCGTGGTAACAGGCGACGACGCACACGAAGCGCTTGACCGCTTGCTTGACCTGCCAAACCAGTGCCACGTCTTGGAGCCTAGCCTGAGACTTGATGTGTGGTCAGCAGGGCCCACTGCTGCAGAAAAAGACGGGCTGTCTTGACTTTTTTTAGATCAATTTAAAACCGGAGCGATGGTAACCACTACCGACATTGACTCTTGACCGCCGCCGCGCCGCACACCTTTGGCTGGCGGGCAGGCGCTGTAGTCGCCGCCCATGGCCAGGCGAATGTGGCGCTCGTC
>JANMWH010000444.1:0-4621 GCA_031393945.1 Polaromonas sp.
GGCAAAGGCAATGTGTCGATCAACTCGCTCGAAGCCGCAGCGCGCGCACTGAACATCACGGTGATTGACCTGCTGCAAGACGCCCCGCGGCCTGCACTGGCGCGCACGCAGGGCTTGCTGGCACGGCTTGACGATTCGCAACTTGACCAAGCCCACGCCTTGCTCGGCGGCACATTTGATCTGGTCGATGCGCAGGGCAGGGAACAGCGCGTGGCCTTGATTGGCTTGCGCGGTGCAGGTAAATCAACACTTGGCTTGCAACTGGCCGAGCAGCGCGGTGTTCCTTTTATTGAGCTAGACCGCGAGATTGAACGCGAAGCCGGCACCAGCATGAACGAAATTTTGCTGCTGCACGGCCAAGCCGGTTATCGGCGTTACGAGCGCCGCGCGCTGCTGCGCATTGCTGAAGAGCACGCAGGCGGCGTGGTGATGACCACAGGCGGCAGCATTGTCAGCGAGCGCGAGACGTTTGACTTATTGCAAAGCCGTTTTTACTGCGTGTGGCTTAAAGCCAGCCCGGAAGAACACATGGCAAGAGTGGTGGCGCAGGGCGATATGCGGCCGTTTGATGCAAACGGTGCAAGCCATGAAGCGTTAGACGACATTCGCCGTATTTTGGCCAGCCGCGAGGCACTGTACGCACGCGCAGATGCGGTGGTGGACACCGCAGCGCGCACCTTGAAGCAAAGCATCACCGATCTAAAAAGAGCCGTTCCCGAAACAATCCACAAGGAGACAACATGAACGCCATGACTGAGCCACTTTTGTTCAAACAAACACTCGGAGGAGTTGAGCGCGAGCTGGTCAGCTTTGCCACGCACCCGGCCAAGTACCAGCACTGGACGTTGTCAGTGGATGGCGATGTGGCACGGCTCAAACTCGACATCAACGAAGACGGCGGCATTAAGCCTGGCTACAAGCTGAAACTGAACAGTTACGACCTGGGTGTTGACATTGAGCTGCACGACGCCATCAACCGCGTGCGGTTTGAGCACCCGTCCGTCAAAGTCATCGTGTTCGAGTCAGGCAAAGAAAAAATCTGGTGCTCCGGCGCCAACATTTATATGCTGGGTGTGTCAACCCACGGATGGAAGGTGAACTTTTGCAAGTTCACGAACGAGACGCGCAACGGGCTGGAAGACTCGTCAAAGCACGACGGCCTTCAGTCGATAGCGTCCGTCACCGGCGCATGCGCAGGCGGCGGCTACGAGCTGGCATTGGCGTGCGACCGCATCATCATGGTCGATGACCGCTCATCTACCGTCAGCCTGCCTGTAGTGCCGCTGCTGGGCGTGCTGCCGGGCACAGGCGGCCTGACCCGCGTGACTGACAAACGCAAGGTGCGCCGCGACCTGGCAGATATTTTTTGCACCACATCTGAAGGCGTGCGCGCTGACCGCGCCAAAGACTGGAAGCTGATTGACGCGCATGCCAAGCCGCAAGGGTTTGGTGAATTGCTTGCTACTGAAATAGAAGCTGCTCGCGCCTGTTCTGCAAGGGCTGGAGGCTTAAAAGGCATCGAATTAACAGCTTTAAAGCCCTTGATTGATGATGCTGGCTACCACTACAGTTTGGTCGATGCGCAGATTGACCGCACCAGCCGCATCGCAACGATTACTGTAAAAGCGCCCAACTCTGCGATTGAGTCAACGGTTGAAACCATCGAAGCGGCGGGCGACAACTGGTACCCGCTTAAACTGCAACGTGAACTCGACGACGCGATCTTGAACCTGCGAACGAACGAGCTGGAAGTCGGCACCTGGGTCATCAAAACCCACGGCGATGCAGCACACGTCATTCAGATGGACGGCGTGCTTGAAAAACTAAAAACCCATTGGCTGGTGAAAGAAACCACAGGCGCGCTACGCCGCACGCTGGCCCGGCTGGATGTGACGAGTCGCTCACTGATTGCATTGATTGATTCAGGCTCGTGTTTTGTCGGTACGTTTTATGAACTAGCCCTTGGCTGTGATCGTATTTACATGCTGGACTTGCCCGATTCGCCAGACGCAGCACCGGCGCTGCAATTGAGCCCAGCCAACTTCGGGTGGTTTCCAGCCGTTAACGGCCTGACCCGCCTGCAAACGCGTTTTTACGAAGACGAGGCAACGATTGCGCAGCTTAAAAATCTCAACGACAGCTCGCTGCGAGCCGACCAAGCCTTGGCACTCGGCCTGGTCACGCTAACGCCAGACGACATTGACTGGGAGGACGAAATCCGCATCATGCTCGAAGAGCGCGCCAGCCTGTCGCCCGACGCGATGACCGGCCTGGAAGCATCGCTGCGCTTCCCGGGAAAAGAGACGATGGAAACCCGCATTTTTGGCCGCTTGTCTGCCTGGCAGAACTGGATTTTTATTCGCCCCAATGCGGTGGGCGAAGAGGGCGCTTTAAAGTTATTTGGCACCGGAAAAAAAGCCAAATTCGACTGGAAAAGAATTTAATTTTGTCAGCAATTTATTAAGGAAACATCATGAGCAACATCGACCTGCAAGCATTGATCCCCAACAACGTTCACTTGGGTGAAAACCGCCAGCTTCAGCGCGCGCTGGAGCATTGGCAACCCGCCTTTTTAAACTGGTGGGACGAGATGGGCCCGTCTGACTTCAAGGCCAAAGAAGTTTATTTGCGCACCGCCGTGGGCGTTGACGCCTCTGGCTGGGCCAGCTACGGCTACACGCCTATGCCTGACTACCGCTGGGGCATCTTTTTGGCCGATAAAGAAGAAGGCCGCAAAATTGGTTTTGGCGACCACAAGGGCCAAGACGTCTGGCAAGAAGTGCCAGGTGAATACCGCTCAACCTTCCGCCGCCTGATCGTCACGCAGGGCGACACCGAGCCCGCATCGGTTGAGCAGCAGCGCCTGCTGGGTCACACCGCACCAAGTTTGTACGACCTGCGCAATTTGTTCCAGGTCAACGTCGAAGAAGGCCGCCACCTGTGGGCCATGGTTTATTTGCTGCACGCGCACTTTGGCCGTGACGGCCGCGAAGAAGCTGAAGAGCTGCTCATGCGCCACAGCGGCGACGCCGACAAGCCGCGTATTTTGGGCACCTTCAACGAGCCAATGGACAACTGGCTGAGCTTTTTCATGTTCACGTACTTCACTGACCGTGACGGCAAGTTTCAGCTCAAGTCGTTTGCCGAAAGCGCGTTTGACCCGCTGGCCCGCACCACCCGCTTCATGCTGACTGAAGAAGCGCACCACATGTTTGTGGGCGAAACCGGCATTGGCCGCGTCATCAAGCGCACGGTTGAGGTCATGAAAGAGCTCGAAACGTCTGATGCCGCCACATTGCGCAACGCGGGCGTGATTGACTTGCCCACGATTCAGAAATTCATGAACTTCTGGTTCACGTCGTCGCTTGATTTGTTCGGCTCTGAATCATCAAGCAACGCCGCCAACGCATTTGCCAACGGCATCAAAGGCCGGCCTGATGAAGCCAAGTTTGTCGACCACGTTGAGCTGGACACGGAAATGCAAATCTGCGTGCCGGATGGCAAGGGAGGCATGAAGCAGGAGACCATCGCCACCCGCGTCGGCATGAATGAAGTCACACGGCTTGAATACGTCAAAGATTGCAACGTGGGCGTCACCCGCTGGAACATGGGCCTCAAACGCGCTGGCATCAGCTTCGAGTTGTCATTGCCATCCACCCGCTTTCGCCGCAGCGTAGGCGCGTGGGCCGGTATGCACACCGACCCGCAAGGCGCGCCAATCAGCGCCGCGCAATTTGAAGCTAAAAAAGACGAATGGCTGCCGACTGACTCAGACAAAACTTTCATCCACAGCTTGATGCACCGCGTGACCGAGCCGGGCAAGATGGCCGGCTGGATAGCACCGCCTGACCGCGGTATCAACGCCAACGCGGTGGAGTACGAATACGTGAAGCTGTAAGCGATTCACCCGGCGTAGGCAGCGCCGTGCGTGTTTGCGGGCAAGCCCTTTTAAAAATTAATCAAAAGGGCTTACCCGGCAAGGTCAACTTGGGTATTATCCGAATTCATTCAACGATTTAGGGGATTGCTATGGCAGGTTGGTTCGAGATTTCTCAAAACGACAACGGCAAGGTCAGCTTTGTGCTCAAAGCAGGCAACGCAGAAGTGATTTTGCGCAGCCAGATGTACGCCAGCATGGCGTCCGCCGAAAACGGCGTGGCGTCAGTGCAAACCAATTGCGGCATAGACGAGCGCTACGAAAAGAAAGAGGCAGCAGACGGCCGCCCGTTCTTCAACCTGAAAGCAGCCAATTCACAAATCATCGGCACCAGCCAGATGTACGCCGCAGCGAGTGCGCGGGATAACGGGATTGCTTCGGTTAAAACCAACGGCGTGAGCAAAACCATCAAGCAAGTCGGCCCGTAAGCCGCTTCGCTGAAGCCATACACAACCGGCTGTGCGCTTTGCGTACCGTCGGTTTTTTTATGGCGTTTTTAATGTTTCGGCCATAAAATTTGGGCGCGAGCAGCTACTAAATAAGTAGCAAAAATTGGTCTGCCCGGAGGGGATCGAACCCCCGACCCTCAGCTTAGAAGGCTGATGCTCTATCCGACTGAGCTACGGGCAGATTTTGATGTTGCTGATAATTCATTTTCAGCAACATCAACGATGATTAAAAAAA
>JANMWH010000001.1:0-1970 GCA_031393945.1 Polaromonas sp.
TGCTTGAAGGCGCGCACCGCCCGCAGCTCGCGGTTACGGTGGCCCCACTGCGCGGTCAGGTAGGTAAGGGTGGTGCTAGGTATCAATATGCCCAGCATGGCGGTAAAAACGCCCAGCAACCCGGTCAGCATGCCGCCTGCGTTCAAGCCCACGTTCCAGCCCATCAGCGCGATGAACAGCACGTTTGGCCCCGGCGCGGCCTGCGCAATCGCAATTGATGCGTTGAACTGCGCATCGGTTAGCCAGTGCTGCTGGTCAACCAAATAGCGGTGCATGTCGGGCGCGGTGGTAATCGCCCCGCCAATGGCCAGCAACGACAGCGAAACAAAGTGAAAAAACAGGCTCAACCAGTCTTGAACGGTCAACACCAAACTGATGGGCTCGGTCATAGCGCGAGCTTTTTGTACGCCTGCGTGCAGGCCACGCCGCCCAGCCCCACCAGTACATAAGCCAAAGGCCAGCGCAGCAATGCAACGGCTGTAAAGCAAAGCGCGCCCAAGGTAATGCAAAGCGGCAAGCCCAATGCGTTTTTTTGCAGCGCCCCAAAAAGCTTTAAGCCGGTGGCGGCAATCAAACCAGCGGCAACCGCGCCCATTCCGCGCAAAGCGCCCAGCACAGCAGGGTGATCAGCAAATTGCGCATACACCACAGCCAGCGCCAGCACCACACACAACGGCGCCAACAGCATGCCAGCCAGCGCCGCCATGGCGCCTTTAAAACCAAAATACCGCGCGCCAATCATCAGTGACAGGTTGACCACATTGGGCCCTGGCATGATCTGCGCCACTGCCCAGTCTTCGATGAATTCTTCTCGGGTAAGCCAGCGCTTTTTCTCAACCAGCTCGCGCTGCACTACGGCCAGTACGCCGCCAAAACCCTGCAAAGCCAGCAGCGTGAAGGACACAAAAAGATCAGCCAACGACGTGGGCCGAGCCGGTGACTGGGCAGTAACAACTTGCATCTTTGCATTATCCATTTGCTGGTGCGACCCATGGTTGTCACGCACCTGTCACAAACAAAAAGCATCATTTCAAGAGTTCTAATTGAAAGCAAACGATGACATTTGACAAGCATTTGACCGCCCCCAGCCATACCGACCCCGACGACCTTGACAACAACACCAGCGGTAACCCCAGCCTGAATGATGTACTGGCCGCGCGCCTGCACCGTCGTCATGTTTTAAAAGGTGGCGTTGGGGCGATGACCATGGCTGGGATGGGGGCGCTAGGAACGCTAGGTTTATCTGCTTGCAGCACACTGCCAGGCGCGGGCAGTACCGAGCCGCAGCTTGGCTTTAAGGCGGTCAACAAGTCACTGATGGACCGCGTTACCGTGCCAGAAGGCTACACCGCTTCGGTGATTTACGCCACGGGCGACCCCATAGACGCAG
This sequence comes from Polaromonas sp., assembly GCA_031393945.1. Taxonomy (GTDB): domain Bacteria; phylum Pseudomonadota; class Gammaproteobacteria; order Burkholderiales; family Burkholderiaceae_C; genus Polaromonas. The sequence goes on from JANMWH010000001.1 coordinate 1,391, forward strand.
CGGTCAGCGACTACAAAAACGACGGCTCAGACGACAACTTTGCGCGCCGCGCGGGTGACCATCATGACGGCATTCATTACTTTGGCCTGAACGCGGCTGGCCAGCGTGACGACAACAATCTTGAGCGCGCTCTGCTGGTCATGAACCATGAAAACATCACGGGCACAGTTCGGTTTATGCACACGGGTGGGCAAACCAGTAGCGCCGCCAACTCAGGCGCGCGGCCTGAAGCCGAGGTGATAAAGGAGATAGAAGCCCATGGTGTGTCAGTGGTCGAGCTGAGCAAAGCCAACGGCAAGTACGGCTACGTGAAGGCGTCCAGCTTTAACCGCCGCATCACTGCAGCTACGCCGATGGAGCTGTCTGGACCTGCACGCGGTTCGGCTTTTATGAAAACTGTTTATTCACCCAACGGCACCCAAACACGAGGCACCGTGAACAACTGCGCCAACGGCTACACGCCGTGGGGCACGTACCTGACTTGTGAAGAAAACTGGGCCGGTTACTTTATTCGCAGCAACGACACCGCCGCGCGCAGCCAGCGCGACAACTCGGCCCTGCTGCGCAACGGTATTCGCCC
>JANMWH010000015.1:0-3512 GCA_031393945.1 Polaromonas sp.
TCGTCAATTCGGCCCGTGATGCGAAAGTAACCGTTGTCTTTGTTACGCACCGCGCCGTCGCCTGCGAGGTACGTAGTGCCGCCCATTTCAGGCGGAAAGTACGCCTTTTTAAACCGCTCAGGGTCGCCCCAAATGGTGCGAATCATTGACGGCCATGGCCGCGTTACGACCAGCATGCCGCCTGCGCCGTTCGGCAGCTCGTTGCCTGTTTCGTCAACAATCGCCGCCATGATGCCAGGCAACGGCAGCGTGCAGCTACCGGGCACCAGCGGTGTGGCGCCGGGCAGCGGCGTAATCATGTGGCCGCCGGTTTCGGTTTGCCAGAAGGTATCTAACACCGGGCAACGCTCGCCACCGACGTTTTTGTAGTACCACATCCAGGCTTCGGGGTTGATCGGCTCGCCGACCGACCCGAGGATGCGCAGACTGCTCAAGTCTGACCGGTCGGGGTGAACCTTTTCATCAGCCTCGGCCGCTTTGATCAGCGAGCGGATGGCGGTGGGCGCAGTGTAGAAAATCGACACTTTGTGGCGCTCAATCATTTGCCAGAAGCGCCCGGCGTTCGGGAAGGTTGGAATACCTTCAAAAATCACTTGCGTTGCACCCGCCGCCAGCGGGCCGTAAGCCACGTAGGTGTGGCCGGTGATCCAGCCGATGTCGGCGGTGCACCAGAACACGTCGGACGGTTGCAGGTCAAACGTCCAGTCCATCGTCAGTTTTGCCCACAGCAAGTAACCTGCCGTACTGTGCTGCACGCCCTTGGGTTTGCCAGTTGAGCCTGATGTGTACAGCACAAACAACGGGTGTTCAGCGCCTACAAATTCAGGCTCGCATACAGGCGCAGCTTTGGCGGTCACCTCATGCATCAGGCTGTCGCGCCCAGCCACCATGTTGCAGGCAGTTGCAGTGCGCTGGTACACGATGACGTTTTTGATTGATTCGCAACCGCCCATGTCCAGGCCTTCATCAACAATCGCTTTCAGCGGCAGTTCTTTGCCGCCGCGCAGCTGGTAGTTGGCGGTGATGACGGCTACCGCACCCGCGTCCATGATGCGCTCTTGCAGGCTCTTCGCTGAAAAGCCGCCAAACACCACCGAGTGCGTAGCGCCAATGCGTGCGCAGGCTTGCATGGCGACCACGCCTTCAACGGTCATGGGCATGTAGATGACGACACGGTCACCTTTTTTGATGCCCATGGCTTTGAGCGCACTGGCAAACTGGCTGACCTTGGCGTGAAGTTCTTTGTAGGTAACGTTGACCACCGTGCCGTCATCGCCTTCAAAAATGATGGCTTTTTTGTGCTCGGTGGGTGTGCCCAAATGGCGGTCTAGGCAGTTGAAAGATGCGTTTAGTTCGCCATCGGCAAACCAGGTGTAAAACGGCGCTTTTGACTCGTTCAGCACCTCAGTAAACGGCTTTTCCCAGCTGAGGTTTTCACGCGCGAGGCGTGCCCAAAAGCCTTCAAAATCTTTGCCTGCCTCGGCGCAGAGAGCGTTGTAGGCGTCCATGCCAGAAATCCTGGCAGCTTTCACGGTGGCCGCTGCGGGCGGAAAGATGCGGTCTTCAACCAGCATGGATTCGATATTTGTTGAGGCGTTGGTCATTTTTTGTCTCCGTCAGGTTCTGGGGTTATCGCTAACTTGTCACGCAATACATGTTACTGTCACGCAAAGCTCTTACGTACCACTGACTGGCTTGAATCTTACAAAACCTGATCTTTAAACTTGCGCACCATGAACGAATCTGAAACCAAAAAACACCCACCGCTTCGCCCACTGCCGAACTTTATTTTTGCCAGCCGCTGGCTGCAACTGCCTCTGTATATCGGCCTGATTGCCGCGCAAGCGGTGTACGTGGTGCATTTCATGGTCGAGCTTAAACACCTGATTGGCGCCGCCTTTGGCAACCTGCCCGACCTGCAGGCACTGGTCACCAGTATTGGCTACAAAACCACCGTGCCCATCACCATGCTGAACGAAACCGTCATCATGCTGGTGGTGCTGGCACTGATTGACGTGGTGATGATTTCCAACCTGCTGATCATGGTGATCGTGGGTGGCTACGCAACCTTCGTTAGCCGCATGGACCTCGACGGCCACCCCGACCAGCCCGAGTGGCTGAGCCATGTGAATGCCAGCGTGCTCAAGGTCAAGCTGGCCACGGCCATTATTGGTATCAGCTCGATTCATTTGCTTAAAACCTTTATCAACGCCGACAACTACACCGACCGGGTGCTGATTGCGCAAACCGTGATCCATATTGCGTTTTTATTGTCGGCACTGGCTATTGCTTACACAGACAAGGTCATGTCAAGTGTTGCGGCGCAAAAGCACTGACGCTTCAATCCGTTTTTATGGGTGGGTCATCCGTGCGGGTATCACCCAGGCATCAAACTGCTCACCCGTCACGTGACCTGAAGCAATAGCCGCAGCACGCAAGCTACTGCCCTCCTTGTGCGCTTTTTTGGCGATAAAGGCGGCTTTGTCGTAACCAATGTGCGGGTTGAGCGCCGTCACCAGCATGAGTGAGCCCGCCACCAATTCCGCAATGCGCGCGCGATTCGGCTCAATGCCAACCGCGCAGTGGTCGTTGAAGCTGGTTAGCCCATCAGATAGCAGCCGCACACTCTGCAAAAAGTTATGCGCAATCATCGGCCTGAAAACATTGAGCTCAAAGTTCCCTGACGCACCACCAAAATTGATAGCAACATCATTGCCAAACACCTGGGCGCAAAGCATGGTCAGCGCTTCACTTTGCGTGGGGTTGACCTTGCCCGGCATGATGGACGAGCCGGGTTCGTTTTCAGGAATGCTCAGCTCACCGATGCCACTGCGTGGGCCGCTGGCCAGCCACCTGATGTCGTTGGCGATTTTCATCGCACTGGCGGCCAGCGTTTTCAGCGCGCCATGAGCGTGCACCAACGCATCGCATGACGCAAGCGCTTCAAACTTGTTTGGCGCGGTCACGAACGGCAAGGCCGTTAAATCAGCAATCTCGGCGGCCACCGCAATTGCGTAGCCTTTTGGCGCATTCAAGCCGGTACCCACCGCCGTACCGCCAAGCGCCAACTCATACAGGTGGGGTAAAGCGGCGTGCAGATGCCGCTCACCGTGCTCCAGCTGCGCCACATAGCCTGAAAACTCTTGCCCCAGCGTGAGCGGCGTGGCGTCTTGCAAATGCGTGCGGCCAATTTTGACAATGCTGTCAAACTCTTTTGACTTGTGCGCCAGCGTTGTGCGCAGCTTTTCAATGGCAGGCAGCAGTTGTTCCGTGATACCAACAACTGAAGCAATGTGCATCGCCGTAGGAAACACATCGTTCGATGACTGGCTGCGGTTCACGTCGTCATTCGGGTGAACCAAGCGCCCTTCCCCGCGCTGCCCACCCATCAGTTCACTGGCGCGGTTGGCCAGCACCTCGTTTACGTTCATATTGGTTTGCGTGCCCGAGCCGGTTTGCCACACCACCAGCGGGAACTCATTGGCATGCTGCCCGGCAATCACCTCATCAGC
>JANMWH010000074.1:0-10649 GCA_031393945.1 Polaromonas sp.
ACCCGTTCCGGCAACTTCATATCCACAACAATCTCCGACCAAGGCACATTCACTCGGCCGTCATCGCCGCGCTCTACGGCCATCCACTCGATCAACTGGTTCACGTCGGTGTGGACGTTTTTATAGTCGCGGCTTAAGCGGCGAGCCAATTCAGCCACGGTCAATGGACCCGCTTGGCGCAATGCGGCAATCAGCTCCCAGCGTTTGGGCGTGAAGGCGGCGAGCATCTGGCCGATTTGTTCGAAGTTCACGCCAAAGTGGGGCTGTACTTTTTTACCTTGTGCAAGCGCCTTCATGGTGGCAGCCGCGCGCGCACCCGCGTCGCGCAAAGATTCGCCTACAGTCACATTTAAAATTTGGTTGCTGGTTGTCATTGTTTGGCCTCCACGTCGCGGAGAAAGTCCGCCATAAGGGTTTCTATATCTACAAATTTATATGGCACTTCAAACGTGCCCAAGTGTTTGTGATCACCTTTACCGCGCTCGTTGTCGTACCCCACAAGACGCTTATTCTCACGGATGAAAACTAAGCGGTATTTAAAAGCATGCTCTGAAGGAGGTACAGGCTTCGGCACCTGCCAAACCACCATCTCAATCACTCCCCCTTGATGGCTGGTTTTAGTCCTGAGAACAAGCTGAGCTTTCACAGTATGGCTTAGTATGCCATACGTTTATGGTTTTTAAAGCCATAATTTAGCACGTTGCTCACAAAATCAGCATTGATTCTGCTTCGGTTTCTGCTGCACGACTAAAGCAACGCTATGCCGCTGTATGCCAGCATTGCCGATTTAGTGCGGTGGTTTGGCAAGGCAAGGCCAACGTCTTGTTTGGCCGCATTTTTGACATTGAACGCCCTCCAGAATTGAAAATGGTCCAATTTACCGGCTGGCATAGGCCACCGCATGCTTTTGTCCGATGTAGAAAAACTTGTTCTATGCTGCTTTGGCGTAGCCGTACAACGGCTGTTCTGTGATCCGTGCCAAGGGTTTTCCGCAGTGCTCGGCGACATCGCCCGTTGCAGAATGTTGTGACCAACGCTTTGGCAGACATTAGCTTTGATACCTTCCCCTCCTGATTCGCTTTTTGATCCTTCCGCCTGCCTGGCAGGTACACGCCTGCTTGACCTGGACGACTCCAAGCTCAGAATTCAGGCGATGCGCATTACCCAGCTTGCGTCAACTGATGTGCACAAAGCCACGCTGGTGCACGACTACATCAAGGCACTGCCTTTCGGCTGCATTGCCTTAAACGGCCATCAAGGTGCAGCGGTTGTGCTTAAAAGCCAACGCGGTGATTGCCATACCAAAGGTACACTTTTTGTGGCGCTGCTGCGCTCGTCTGGCATACCGGCGCGGCTGCGGTTTGTCAGCCTGCAGGGCGCGTTTTTACGCGGCATTGTTGATTTGGGCAGCACCAACATCACCCACGCCATAGGCGAGGCGTACTTGAACGAGCGTTGGGTGCAAGCCGACAGCTACGTTGTAGACGATGCACTGGAAGCCGGCGCGCTGCAGCGTTTGAAACAAGAAGGCCGCGTGTTGGGTTACGGCATTCATGCCCAAGGCCGTCGTTACTGGAGTGGGCTAGACGACGCGCACAGCCAATACGCCTTTGAGGACCCGTCGAGCATGCCACTGATCGACTTTGGGGTGGCGCACGACCCAGAGTGCTTTTACGCAAACCAACCTTCCTTGCTGGACAGATCCAGTTGGGTTACCCGGGCCAAGTGGACCATTGCGGCGAGTTTGATTAACCGGCGAACTGCGCAGCTGCGCAATGAAAACACCGCAGATGGCGTGTTGGCATAGCAGCAGAGCGGGTATGAACCTGCGTCAAACGGTGTAGTTCAGCGCCATGCGGCCGCCGTCGACCACCACGATCTCACCTGTCATGTAGCTGGCCGCGTCACTGGCCAAAAAAGCCACCACATCGGCAACTTCTTCCGGGGTACCCAAGCGTTTAAGAGGCGTACGGCTCATTATTTTTTGCCGGGCTTCTTCGCTGGTCAGTACGGCACGCGCCGCCAGCGCGGTGGCGATGGTGCCGGGGGCGACGGCATTGACGCGAACGCCAGCGTCGGCCAGCGCTAGCGCCATAACGCGCGTTAGCTGGTTGATGCCGCCTTTGCTGACGTTGTAGCTGGCAATGCTGGGAATAGCCAGCACGCCATTAACCGAGCTCATATTGACGATGGCCCCGCCGCCAGTTTTGGTCATTTCACGCGCCACCGCTTGCCCGACTAAAAACGCCCCTTTGAGGTTAACGCGCAGTACGGCGTCAAAGTCGGCTTCAGTCACATCCAAAAAATCAGCCGCTTTAAAAATCCCTGCGTTGTTGACCAACACATCAATGCGGCCATGCAAGGCAGTAGCGTGCTTGACCATGGCCTGAACAGCTGCACTGCTGCCCACATCACATTCAAAATAGCTGGCTTTGAGCTCGTCTGCCAGCGCTTGTCCTTTGGCGTTGTCGACATCGACAATAACGACGTGTGCGCCTTCGCGCGCAAACCGCCGCGCGCAAGCTTGGCCAATGCCTTGCGCGCCACCCGTGACTATGCACACACGGCCTTGCAAACCGAAATTTATGGCTAAATTGAGTGTCATTTGTGCCTTTTAACCAATAAATACCGGCGCGAGCAGCTATAAATTAAATAGTGTGAATGTACTCACCGAGTCATGCCCAGCAGATAAACTCTCATGCGCCGCCCCAAGATTATCAGCTTGGCTCGCATCAATTGCCAGCACTGCAAAACGAAAAAACCCGGCAGTGCCGGGTTTTTTAAAAGCAGCTTTTTTTGCTTACTTTTGGCCGCGAATTTTTGCCAGCTGGCTTTGCGTTTCAATCCACGTGTCCATGCCGACTTCAGCCGCAATCAAGCCGTACACACGGGTCAGCTTGTTCCGCATTCGGTCGGCTTCTGCACGGGGCAATTCATTGACTGCCATGCCCTTGGCTTTGAGGTCAGCCACCGCCTTGGCAGCTTCTTCACGCGTGTCTTTGCGCTCAAAGTCGCGGCTGAGCATAGCGGCGTCGTTCAGCACTTTTTGCTCGTCTTTTGACAAGCCATCCCACCATTTTTTGCTGACCAGCATGATCCACGGGCTGTAGACGTGGTTGGTCACGGTCAGGTACTTTTGCACTTCGTAAAACTTGCTCGACAAGATGGTGTTGAACGGGTTTTCCTGGCCGTCAACGGTTTTGGTCTCTAACGCGCCGAACAATTCAGAAAACGACATCGGCACCGCATTCGCGCCCAGCGTGTTGAAGCTGGTCAAAAACACGTTGTTTTGCATCACGCGCAGCTTGATGCCGTCCAGGTCTTCAAGTTTGTTGACCGGGCGCTTGCTGTTGGTCAGGTTGCGAAAGCCGTTTTCCCAATACACCAAACCGACCAGGCCTTTGTCTTGCAGCTTGGCTCTAATTTTGTCGCCGATGGGGCCATCAAGCAGGGCGTCTGCTTCTTTCACGTTGCTGAACAAAAACGGTGTGTCCCACAGCGCCATTTCTTTGGTGATGCCGACCAGCGTAGCGGTTGAACCCACCATCATTTCTTGTGCGCCGCCAATCAGGGCTTGCTGCATTTGCGTGTCAGGGCCCAAAGCGGCTGCCCCTACAGCACGCACTTTCATTTTGCCGCCAGAGGCTTTGTCAACCGCATCAGCAAACACTTTGGCCGCGCGGCCCTGGTTGCTGGCTTCGTTCAGGCCATAGCCAAAGCGAATGAGGCGGGGTTTGATGTCTTGGGACAGGGCGGCAAAGGGCGCGGCCAGCGTGGCCACAGTTGCGGCAGCGATAAGGGTTCGTCTAAAAAGGGTCATGGTTGTCTCCGTTGGTGGTAAGTAGTAAGCAATAAAAAGAAAAGTTAACGCATCCAGGCAACTGGCGCAGTAACAATCTGCGGAAAAAATACAAACGTAATCAAAATAATGAGGTAAGTAATTAAAAACGGGTTCACGCCTTTGACCACTTGCGCCATCGATATGCGGCCGACCCCAGCCACCACATTGAGCACCGTGCCAACCGGTGGCGTAATCAGGCCAATTGCGCCGTTCAAAATAAACATCAGGCCAAAGTACACCGGGTCAATTCCCGCCTTGACGGCAATCGGCAACATGACCGGGGCAAAAATCAAAATGGTGGGCGTTAAATCAAGTGCGGTGCCAATCACGATCAAGGCAATCATCATCACGGCCATCAGCAGGCGTGGGCTGTCTACCAGCGGGCCTAACCAAGCTACCAGAACGCTGGGCAAATCAGCCAGCGTGATCATGTAGCTGGCCACTTGCGCACCCGCACACAAAAACATCACAATCGCCGTCGTTTTGGCGGCACGCACTAGCACGCCATTGATCTCAGGCAACTTCATTTCGCGGTGAATGAATAGTGCCACCACCAGTGCGTAAAACGCGGCGACTACAGCGGCTTCGGTTGGCGTAAAAATGCCAGTCTTCATGCCGCCAATGATGATCAGCGGCATCAATAGCGCCCAAAATGCCTTGACGGTAGCGCGCAGTTTTTCTTTAAAGGGCAGGGCGGTGCCTGATGGCAAATCCATTTTGCGCAGCACAATATTCCACGCAACGATCAGGCCCGCACCCATGATGAGACCCGGCACGATGCCCGAAATAAACAGCGCTGAAATTGACGTGTTGGTGGTCACGCCGTAAATTACAAACGGCATGGACGGCGGAATAATTGGCGCGATGATGCCGCCAGACGCAATCAAGCCGGCCGAGGTGTGCATGGGGTAGCCTTGGCGGCGCATCATGGGCAGCAAAATAGTGGCCAGCGCGGCGGTGTCGGCCAGCGCCGAGCCGCTCATCGACGCCATCAGCACGGCAGCGCCAATGGCCACGTAGCCCAGCCCGCCGCGTATGTGGCCCACCCAAGCCTGCGCCATCGTGATGATGCGGGTACTGATGCCGCCAGAGTTCATTAACTCCCCGGCCAAAATAAAAAACGGCACGGCCAGCAGCGGAAAGCTGTCGACACCGGCCACCAGGTTTTGCGCAAGCAATTGGGTATCCCAAAAGCCGAGTACCCAGGCCATACCAGCGCCGGTTAGCACCAGCGCCAGCGCCATGTTCATGCCAATACCCATCAGCAGCAGCATGCCGACTGAAAAAACAATAAAAGCCGATGCTTCGGGGGTCATACCAAACATTTATTGTTACTCCACTTCTGCGCCGTGACCTAAGTCAAGCGGGGTTTGTTTAATTAGCTCGGTAAGCGCCATCAGGGCAATGGCTGCCGTGCACAGCATGGCGGGCAGGGGCAGCAGGGCAGTGGGGTAGCCCATCACCACCGACTTGCTGCCCATGCCAACAACGACTTGTTGCCAGGCGCCCCATGCGACCAGGCCACTGCCCAAAACCACCAGCACCCTGATCAACACCGTGGCCAGCCGCATGGCAACGGGGCGTTTTTGCAAGGCGGCCACCATCGACGTGAAGGCCATGTGCTCACCGGCAGGGTAAGCCGCCGTTGCGCCAATAAACACCATCCACACGAACAGCAGGCGGCTCAGCTCTTCGCTGGCCGCAATACCGCTGCCAAAGCCGTAGCGCAGCAGCACGTTGATAAACACCGCAACGGCCATCACGCCCAGGCAACTGGCCATCAATACATTGCATATTTTTTGAAAGCGAGTGACTGGCAGCGCAGCGCTGTCTTGCTCGCCGTGGTCGTTGTGGGTCGTCATACGGTCTCCTTTGTGGTGGGCATGCCCAGCCAGCTGCAAACCTGCGCTTGAAGGTCAGCCAGCGGCGTCATTGCATCAACGCGAAGCACGCCGGGCTCGCCTGTGGGCACTTCCAGCGTGGCAAATTGGCTGTCGACCAGGCTGGTTGAAAAAAAGTGCTCGGCCGCGCGCGCCGTTACCCGGGCCAGCGCCTGGCTGCGGTTAATGTCGAGGTACACAAAGCGCAGGCCAGGCGAGGCTTGCCGAAGACGTTCGCGGTAAGCGCGTTTTAGTGCAGAGCAGGTCAGCACCACGGCAGCGCTCTGGCCTGTGAGCTGCGCGCCTAAAGCGGTCAGCCAGCCGTCGCGGTCTGCATCGGTCAGCGCGACGCCGCTGCGCATTTTGTTTAACGAGTGTGCGCTGTGGTGGTCGTCGCCTTCAATCAGCGGAAGGTCGAGTTGGCGCGCCACGGCCACGCCCAGGCTTGACTTGCCGCAGCCAGCTACTCCCATAATCACGATTGACGCTTGTTTTTGACGCATAATTTTAATCAATGGGACAGTGCTATCCCGAAAAATCGAACCCGGTGAAAAATCGCTTCTCATAAATTACGAAGCGATTTACAATTTAAGTGTGAAAAAAGTTGGAAATCATAAAATATTGGATAGCGCTATCCTAACTTCTATAAAAAGCGCTGCGAATCAGTACTTACCCTTATCACGCCATGAACGCCCCTAATAATCCTGCCAGCAAGTCAAGAGCCACAGGCCGCGTCACGCTGGCCGACGTAGCAGGCGCTGCAGGCGTCAGCCCGATCACGGTGTCACGCGCATTGCGCGGCGAACGCGCGGTAGACGCTGCTTTGGTAGCACGCGTGCAGGCGGCAGTCAGCAAGTTGGGTTATGTGCCAGACCCCGCCGCGCGCGCGCTGGCGTCAAAGCGCAGCTCGCACGTGGCGGTGCTGATCCCCATGTTGTCGAACGCATTGTTTGTTGACTTGCTCGAGGCCGCGCAAAGTACGCTGCGGGCAGCTGGTTATCAAACACTGATGGCAGTAACCCATTACGACGCCAGCGAAGAAGAGCATTTGCTGCGTGAGCAATTGCTGCATCGCCCGGCTGGCATGATGGTCACGGGCCTGGAGCGCAGCGACGCCACGCGCCGCATGATTGCCCAAAGCGGCATACCCTGCGTGCACTTGATGGAAGCCAGCGGTATAGACGGTATGTACGCTGTGGGTTTTTCGCAGCACGATGCGGGTGCTGACATGACACGCCACCTGCTGCAAAAAGGCCGCCGCCGCATTGCGTTTGCAGGCGCGCAGTTAGATTCACGAACGATGCAGCGACTTAACGGTTACCGCCACGCCATGCAAGCTGCCGGCCTGCATGACGCCAAGCTGGAATGGCTGAACCCCGCACCATCATCAGTGGCGCTGGGCAGGCACATGTTTGAGCAAATCATGAGTCAGCAGCCTCCAGTCGACGCGATCTTTTTTGGCAACGACGATCTGGCTCAGGGCGCACTGCTGGCCGCGCTGCGAATGAAAATCAAGGTGCCCCAAAAAGTGGCCATTGCCGGGTTCAATGACTTGACGGGCAGCGACCATATGTTGCCGCCGTTGACCACTATTCGCACTCCCCGCGCCGAAATTGGAACAGCTGCTGCAGGCATGCTGGTCAAGCTGATGAAGGGCGAGGCGGTGGAGTCGCCGTGTATCGATCTGGGCTACAGCCTGGTGGTGCGCGGCAGCACTTGAGTTTTTTGATGCAGTTTTTCTGCTATTTATTAAATAGCAGCTCGCGCCCGTATTTGTTGCACCTAAATTGTTTTATGTCACACAAATCGCAGCGTGTGCATGTATTGAGGTATTGAACTTTTATCCTGCTCAGTGTTTAAGTGCTTACGGCCACAAGCTGATATCTAGTCGCTCGTCCTTGCCCAGACTTTTGCAGCAGTCCCAAATTAATCAGCACTGTTAATTCCCGATAAGCCGTTGCGCGCGACAGGCCAGTGATGGCAACGTATTTCTCGGTGCTCATGCCATCGCTAAAACCCGCGTCCGCGTCAAACAGCTTGGCCATCACCTTTTGCTGCCCCGCGCTGATGTCGGGGTGAACGCTGCGCACCCGCTGCCAAAAGTGTGTTTTGCTCACTGCGCCTTGCATCTGCTGCACGCTGTGCTCACATGCGCCCTGCACGCGCTGTACAAACCATCGCACCCACGGCGTCACATTCAGGCTACCTTTGCTGGTGGCGGCTTGCAGTTGGGCGTAATACTCGCCGCGGTGCGCCAGCAACTGGTGCGACAGGCTGAACAGGTGCTGGCTGCTCTGCGTGTCTTGTGCCAGCGCCAGGTCACTCAGCGCACGGCCTATGCGGCCGTTGCCGTCTTCAAACGGGTGAATAGCTTCCAGCCACAGGTGCGCAACCGCCGCTCTGGCAATGCCGTCTATCTGGCGCTGGCTGCTGTTAAACCACGCCACCAGCTGCTGCACGTTTGCGAGTACATCTTTAGACGGCGGCGCTTCGTAGTGAATGACGTCATTTTTACCAAGCTGCGGCGTGACGATTTGCACAGGTTCATCGTGGCTGCGGTACGCGCCAACAGTAAACCGATTAAAGCGGCCCGGGAACAACGACGCATGCCAGCCAAGTAACTGCGCTTCAGTCAGCGGCTGCTGGTATTGGCTGACGGCGGCTTGAATCACGTCCAGCGTGGCTTCTTCACGCGGCGTTGCAGCGTTGTCAACTTTAAAGTTTTTGCGCGCTGGCTTTGCGCTGGGTGTGATGGTTTTGGCGGCAATAGTCAAGCCCAGCCGCCGCGCCGCCGACTGTCGCACCGACTGCGGGTGCAGCACCTCACCCTCAATCTGCGCCGTAGCCAGCGCCTCAAAGGCCAGGCCGCTGATGTTCAAGTCTGTCAGGTCAATCAGCTGCAACTGGCTAGCCATGCCCAGCATGCGGCCCTGCGCCATGCGTGCGGCGGCTATGGCGGGCTGCAAAGCCTGCGCATCAAACTCAAAATTGGGCCATTTTTTGGCTTGCCAAATCCACATGATGAAGCGTATTTTACTTCGATACGCTTCAGGTATGAAGCGTATTAGTAAATTTACGCTTCACTGCTAGTTAAATTGGAATTCAAATTACTATTAATTTAGGAGCTGCTTGCGCCCGTTTTTAGGGCGCCTAGGGCTTAAAAGAGTCTCAAAACAGCTAAAAAACGAGTCTTTTTATGCAATTTAAGGATTAGGCTTGCATATCACCTGAAAGCAAAATGTGCTTGTCCTTGCCCGCGGTTTGCAGCGTCTTGACCATTGCTTGCGCGACGCTGCTGGCTTCAATAGAGCGGTAGTTGGTGGGTATCAGCGGCTTGAGTAATTTGAATGCCAACAGGGAGAGTTTTTCAGTCACCCGCTCGGGCTGCTTGAGCGCATAGCGGTCGCCTGCCAGCAGGGAAGGTCGGGCTATAACCAGTGTGTCAAAGCCGAGCGCGCTCACCGCGTCTTCCATCTCGCCTTTGACCTGGTTGTAAAAAACGCCTGATTGCGAACTCGCCCCCATGGCACTGACCACAGCCAGCCGCGTTGCGCCCGCGGTTTTGGCTGCTTTGGCGATAGCTACCACCGCGCCGCCGTCAATGGCCTTAAAAGCTGCTTTGCTGCCAGCGACTTTGATGGTGGTGCCGAGCGCGATGAACACGTCATCAACCGCAGGGCTCGCCCAGTCGGTTAGCGATGTGGTGAGGTGGACTTTCAGCTTGGGGTGTTGCACGCTGGGTGCGCGGCGTCCAACAACATGAACAGCGGTGTAGCGCTTGTCAGCCAATAAAAGTGCAAGGATGGCTTGGCCGACCAGGCCTGTTGCGCCTGCTAGTAGCGCTGTGCGTGAAGCCGACGAAGCCTGCGCCGCAACTTGCGAATGGTCAGTTGTTGGAGTCATATGGCGCGCCCTGGGTTGCGAAAATTCGGTTATCAACTGTAATTGGGAAAAGGAAAAACAAGCTGCTGCTTTAAATGCCGCGCGTGTAGGCTAAAGCCTTTTTTGCTTGTAGGCACTCACAATAGGCACTAAAAAGCGCTATTTATTTAATAGCTGCTCGCGCCCGTATTTATTGAATAAAAGGCTTATATTACTGTTAAAAAGCACAAAAAAAGCAGCCCAAAGCTGCTTTTTTATCGACGGCTAGGGTAGCCTGCGTCGGGGGACAATTAGCGCTGAAACCCGCCACCCGAGTTGCCGCGGCCACCGCCACCACCACCGCCCGTGCGTGGGCTGCCCCCGCCCCAGTTTCCACCACCGCCACCGCCACTGCTGCGATTGCCGCCTCGGCCACCACCGCCGCCACCGCCACCGCCATTGCGGTTACCACCTCGGCCACCGCCGCCGCCGCCGCCACCGCCGCGTGACGGCTGGCCAGAGGACGGGAAGCCAGCAGACACATGGCTGGTCGGTTGGCGTTCGTCGAAGTCGTTGCGCTGCTCGCCCATGTCAACGCGGGGGCCGCGTGGGTCTTGGCGTTGTTGTTCTTCACGCGGAACGCGCGGCTGTTCGTCGCGTGGCGGGCGTGGCCCTTGCGCGCGGTGCTGATCGCCGTTGCCTTGATCGAAACCTGATTGTTGGCGTGGCTGGCCCGGGTTGGGAGTGCGGGGGCCTCGGCCAAAACCTCTTCCGCCTTCGCGTCCACCGTCTCTTCCGCCTTCGCGTCCACCACCGTTTTCGCCGCCGCTAAAGTTGCCGCCAGCATTCATACCATCTTGCGGGCCGCGCCCACGGCCACCGCCGTTATTGCCGCCGCGTCCACCACTGCCACCGCCGCCACCTGAATGGCCACGGGCAGGCTGGCCTGCTCGGGTGTCTCGGATGCGGGTCATCATTTCGCTGCGTGCTGCTTTCGCCGCAGCCTGCATCACGTCGCGGCTAGGCGGCTTGCCCAAGCCGCCCCATATGGTTTGGCGGCCCATGGC
>JANMWH010000076.1:0-3014 GCA_031393945.1 Polaromonas sp.
GTCTTCGATGCGGCTGTTGGTGCAGCTGCCGATGAAAACTTTGTCGACGTACAAGTCGTTCAATGCCTTGCCGGGCTCCAGGCCCATGTACTTCAGAGCGCGCTCGATGGCATCGCGCTTGTTGGCGTCTTTTTCTTTGTCGGGGTCGGGCACGATGCCCTCAATCGACAGCACCATCTCGGGCGATGTGCCCCAAGTGACTTGCGGCAACAGCTGGCTCGCATCCAGCTCAACTACCTTGTCAAACACAGCACCTGCGTCTGATTGCAGCGTTGACCAATAGCGCACCGCCATGTCCCACTCGACCCCGGTGGGTGACAGCAAGCGTCCTTTGCAATAGTCAATTGTTTTCTGGTCTACCGCCACCAGCCCAGCGCGCGCGCCAGCTTCAATCGCCATGTTGCAAACCGTCATGCGGCCTTCCATTGACAGCGCCCGAATGGCAGCGCCCGCAAACTCGATCGTGTAGCCCGTACCGCCCGCCGTGCCAATTTTGCCGATGATGGCCAGCACGATGTCTTTTCCAGTGCAGCCGAGCGGTAGGTTGCCTTCAACTTTAATAAGCAAGTTTTTGGCTTTTTTGGCCAGCAGCGTGTTGGTGGCCAAAACATGCTCTACCTCACTGGTGCCAATGCCGTGTGCCAATGCGCCGAATGCACCGTGGGTAGACGTGTGCGAGTCACCGCAAACTACTGTCATACCCGGCAACGTCGCGCCGTTTTCAGGCCCCATCACATGCACGATGCCTTGGCGTTTTGACATGAACGGAAAGAATGCTGCAGCGCCAAACTCTTTGATGTTGCTGTCCAGCGTGGTGATTTGCTCTTTGCTCACCAGGTCAGTAATCCCGTCGTAACCCAGCTCCCAGCCGGTGGTGGGCGTGTTGTGGTCAGCCGTGGCCACGATGGAGCTGATGCGCCAGACTTTGCGTGTGGCTTCGCGAAGGCCTTCAAAGGCTTGCGGGCTGGTGACTTCATGCACCAGGTGGCGGTCAATGTACAAGATGGACGTGCCGTCCTCTTCGGTGTGAATGACGTGTTCATCCCAGATCTTGTCGTAGAGTGTCTTCGTTGTATTGGCCATGTTTTTCTTTCGGGAATAGCTGATTTTAAGTGTCTTGCGTGGCTTGGTGCTCGGCAGTCAGGTGCTCCACCAGCAGCCGAGCCGTGACCGGCAGGGTTGAAAAGTCCCGCGCCACCAGATTGATGCGCCGCGTGGCCCAGTTGTCCAGCAGCTCGATGGATTCGAGCTCGCCCGCGCCGTGCATCAACTCAAAGGCGCGCTGCGGCATCACGCCTACGCCCAAGCCGTTTTCAATCATGCGGCACATGGCGTCTAGCCCCGTCACGTGAATGCGCAGCTTGATGGTGCGACCGACCGCTGCAGCGGCCTGCTGCATGGCGATGTAAATTGAGCTGTTGGTGTGCAGGCCGACCTGGTCGTAATCTAATGACGCTTCAAAATGTACAGCTGCTTGCGCTCGTAGAACGTGGCCTTTGGGCACAATTAATACCAGTTTGTCGGTACGGTAGGGCAGGGTTTGCAAGTCTCCCACACCGCTCGCGGTGTTACGTATACCGTCTGCAATATTGCAAATTCCCAAATCAGCCGCACCCTCGGCCACAGCTCTGACCACCTCGGTGCTCAGGTGCTCTTCCAGGTCAATTTTCACTTCTGGGTGGGTGCGAATGAACGCACCCAGGTCTTCAGGCAAGAACTGCACGATGGCTGAAATGCTGGCATGCACCCGCACATGGCCGCGCACGCCGTCGGCGTATTCGCTAAGCTCACCCTGCATCTTCTCCAGGCTGAACAGCACCGACCGCGCATGGTGCAACAGGCTTTCGCCCGCAGGCGTCAAGCCCACACCGCGTGTGTGGCGGTAGAGCAGGGCGGTGCCCAAAGTCGCTTCAAGGTCACTGAGCCGCTTACTGACGGCCGACGCCGCTATAAATTCCCGCTCCGCCGCCTTGCCGATGCTGCCCAGCTCGCACACAGCCACAAAGAGCTGAAGCGAGGTCAGGTCGATGCGGCGGGCAAAGTTGCGTTCTGATGTTTTGGGAGTCATGGGTTAAATCCATCGTGAAAGACGATGCTGCGTTATTTTGCAACGGCCAACTATTTTTCGTCGTCGCGATTAGAGATGTCTGACTTGCCGAAAACGGTTGATTCTGAAAAAAACGCCTCGGTCGGTCAGTTTTTATCAAAAAGGGCTATTTTTAGTTGTATTTTCGGCCTGTAGCCCAATAAATACAGGCGCGATCAGCTCATTAATTCATAGCGTTACGCCATGCGCCAAGGCAGCATGTGTATCAGCTAACAATGCATCCAGAGTTTTAGCATTTAAGAAATTCAGCGACTGCCGTTAACGCCAACTTCGGCTGGTCCCGGTGCGGCGAATGCCCGCAATCAGCCAGCCTTACTTGCCGGGCATGCGGCGCTGCCAAAGCGATTTCGTCTAGCTGAGCCATCGTGCCGTAAGCGTCATCAATGCCCTGAATCAGCAGCAGCGGCGCGGTGATCTGGCGGCACTCATCACGAATGTCAAAACTGCGAAAACCAGTTGACAGCCACACATCATTCCACTGGTAAAAAGCGCCGTCTACGTCCGCATGGTGTTTGGCAAGTCGGCTGCGCAAGTCGCCGGACTCAAAGGCAAGCTTTGCCTCTGCAATGGCCCGCAGAGCAATCGGCTCTACCACCACGTGCGGCGCCATGGCAATGCAGGCGGCAGTCGGGTGCTTGCTGGCATACAGCAAAGCAATGGTGGCGCCGTCTGAATGACCCAACAGCACCGGATTGGCAATGTGCAGCTGCGCTAGCAGCGCGGGCAGTACGTCATAAGCCTGGTGATGCAGGTAGTCCGGCGGCAACGTATTGCGGCCAGTTGGCGCGGGGTCTGATTGCCCATAGCCAAGGCGTGAATAAACAAGACCTGCGCGGCCCGTGGCATCGCACACGGCCAGCGGCCAGTCCAGCCCGCGCTGCGTCCACGCGCTAACGCTGCCCAGGCC
>JANMWH010000087.1:0-4925 GCA_031393945.1 Polaromonas sp.
GGCTGCGAGCCAGACGAAATGGGCATCGGACCGGTGTTTGCTATTCCCAAAGTGCTGGCAAAACTGGGTTTGAAAGTCAGCGATATTGACCTGTGGGAGCTCAATGAAGCATTCGCCGTGCAGGTTCTGTACTGCGCTGACAAGCTGGGCATTCCGATGGACAAACTCAATGTCAACGGTGGCGCGATTGCAGTCGGTCACCCTTACGGTGTCACTGGCCAGCGACTGACGGGACATGCGCTGATTGAAGGCAAACGCCGCGGTGTCAAGCGGGTCTGCGTGACGATGTGTATTGGTGGCGGGATGGGTGCGGCGGGGGTTTTTGAGGTTCTATAACCATTGTTTTCTGTGCACTGATGCCACTAGGGGTCGAGCCTGCGAACAATTTGCAGACCGACCCTTTTTAAATTTCAGCTACAACGCTTTTGACCATGAACTTGCGCTCCACACTTGATTTTTTGCTTTACGACTGGCTGCAAGCCGAGTCGCTAAACCAGCGCCCACGCTTTGCTGACCACTCGCGCGAAACCTTTGACGCGGTGTTTGACACCTGCGAGCGCATTGCGCGTGAAAAGTACGCGCCGTTTAACCGCTTGGTAGACACCCAAGAGCCGCATTTTGATGGTGAAAAAGTTATCTTGCCGCAGGCTACGCATGACGCTAACAAGGCCTATGCCGAGTCTGGCATGCTGAGTGCCGCGCAAGACTACGACATGGGCGGCATGCAGTTGCCTTACACGGTGGAAGCCGCTGCCAATGCTTTTTTTGCAATGGCATCGGTCAGTATTGGCTCTGGCATGCTGACCACGGGTAACGCCAATTTGCTGATGGTGCATGGCACTGACTTGCAAAAAGACGTGTTTGCCAAAAACGAGTTTTCAGGCCGCTTTTCGGGAACGATGTGTTTGAGCGAGCCGCAGGCGGGCTCGTCACTCAGCGACGTGACCACGCGCGCTGTGCCTGATGGCGATGACTTTGAAGCCGAGCCGCTGGGTGCGCGCTACCGCCTCAAGGGCAACAAGATGTGGATTTCGTCAGGTGAGCATGAGCTGACGGAAAACATCATTCACTTGGTGCTGGCCAAAATTCCGGGGCCTGATGGCAAATTGATTGCGGGCACGCGGGGCATTTCGCTTTTCATCGTGCCGAAAAAGCTGGTGAACGTAAAAGGCGAGTTGACTGGTGTGCGCAACGACGTTGCTCTGGCCGGCTTAAATCACAAGCTCGGCTGGCGCGGCACGACCAATACGCTGCTGAATTTCGGGGAAGGCCAATACCCGGTTGATGGCGAAGCTGGTGGAGCATTTGGAGACGGCACAGGTGCCGTGGGCTATCTGGTCGGCAAGCCACACGAAGGCCTGCGCTGCATGTTCCACATGATGAACGAGGCGCGCATTGGTGTTGGCTTGGCTGCCACCATGTTAGGCATGGCGGGCTATCACGCCAGCTTGGACTATGCCAAAAATCGCCCTCAGGGCAGGCCGGTGGGGCAGGGTGGTAAAGATGCTTCTGCACCGCAAGTCCGCATCATCGAACACGCCGACGTCCGCCGCATGCTGCTGGCGCAAAAGTCGTATTGCGAAGGCGCGCTGGCGCTAGAGCTGTACTGCGCCCGCCTGGTCGACGAACAGCACACCGCAGAGCCACAAGCCGCTGACGACGCCCGCATGTTGCTGGAAGTGCTGACGCCCATCGCAAAAAGTTGGCCCAGCGAATGGTGCCTGGAAGCGAATTCGTTGGCGATACAGGTGCTGGGCGGCTACGGCTACACACGAGACTTTCCGGTTGAGCAGTACTGGCGCGACAACCGCTTGAACATGATTCATGAAGGCACGCACGGCATACAGGCCACTGATTTGCTCGGCCGCAAGGTGCTGATGGAAGGCGGAAAAGGTTTGAAGTTGCTGGCAGACCGCTTGCAAGCCACAATTCACAAGGCTTATGGACATGCTGAATTAAAAGAACACGCAAAAGCCCTCACGTCTGCATTGCTCCAAATCGATAAAGCCACGAAAGCTGCCTGGGCCACGGGCAACCCGCAAGAAGCACTTGCCAATGCCGTGCCCTACATGCAGGCCTTTGGTCACACCGTATTGGCGTGGATCTGGCTTGACGTAGCTCTTGCCTCACAGAATTCAACTGCTACGCATTCAATAGCTGATCGCGCCGGTATTCAGGGGGCTACCGACTATTTTTACGCCTACGAACTGCCCAAAATAACGGCCTGGCTGGCGGTGGTTGAAAGTCGCAACCTGCTGTGCGCTAACTTGCCCGAGGAGGCTTTTTAATGGGCTTTTACAAACCTGGTGCGAACCACACCGCTGACCCCAGAACTGCCCGCCTGCACAAGATCATCTGGACGCTTATTTTTGGCGGACTGCTGACGGTGATCCTCGGTATTTTTGTTGGCAAAGCTGACGATACTGTCGGCTGGACCATGGTTGCAGGCGGCTGCGTGCTCACGGCTGTAGGCGCGATTTTGATTTACGTGCGCTCCACCATGACAACTGATTCTTGAATAACACCTTAACCATCATTCGGAGACAAACATGACACCCAGAACCATTCAAAAACTTTTCGACCTGACAGGCAAAACTGCACTCGTCACAGGCGGCTCACGCGGCCTCGGCCTGCAAATGGCCCACGCGTTGGGCGAGGCAGGCGCAAAAATCATGCTGAGCTCGCGCAAGGCTGACGACTTGAAGGAAGCAGCTGCTGAACTCAAGGCCGTAGGCATTGACGCTGACTGGATAGCCGCTGACTGCGCCAAAGAAGCCGACATTCGCATGCTGGCCGACGAGACCATTAAACGCATGGGTCATGTTGATATTTTGATCAACAATGCAGGCGCGGCTTGGGGCGCACCAGCTGAAGACCATCCGGTCGAAGCTTGGGACAAAGTCATGAACCTGAATATTCGCGGCTACTTTATTTTGTCGCAGCACATTGCCAAGCATTCGATGATTGCACGCAAACAGGGCCGCATCATCAACGTCGCCTCCATTGCCGGGCTGGGCGGCAACCCCAGCGGTATGCAAACCATTGCCTACAACACGTCTAAAGGCGCAGCAATCAATTTCACTCGAGCGCTAGCGGCAGAGTGGGGCGCGCATGGCATCACTGTTAACGCGATTTGCCCAGGTTTTTTCCCCAGCAAAATGACGATGGGCACGCTCAAGGCCATGGGCGAAGAAAAACTGGCCGCGCATGCGCCTCTGAAACGCTTGGGTGACGATGAAGACTTGAAAGGCTTGTGTGTGCTGTACGCGTCTGATGCGGGCAAGCACATTACCGGGCAATACTTGGCGGTTGATGGCGGCGTGAGCGTAGTAACAGGCGGCTAGACGTGGCCACCGGTTTTGGCGTTGAAATCCCATTTGTCAGTCATTTAGGTTTCGAGCTCGAAAAGTTTGAAAACGGTGAATCTGCGATTGGCTACGCTCCCAAGCCGGAGCACCTCAACTCTTTTGCCGTCACCCATGGCGGAGTCATCATGACGCTGATGGATGTGACCATGGCCGTAGCGGCGCGCAGCGTGCAGCAAGACATGGGCGTGGTCACGATTGAGATGAAAACCAGCTTTATGCAGCCAGCACCCGGCGACGGCAGCCGCCTGACTGGCAAGGGACGGTTGATTCACAGAACCGCCACGCTAGCGTTTACAGAAGCCACACTGTTTGACGCACAGGGCAAGGCTTGCGCGCACGCCACTGGGACGTTTAAATATGTCAAACGCTTGGTCACCGGGCCTAAAACAAGCAACCCGCTGACAGCTTCTGCAGCCCACATGCCTCAAAGTGGAATCTCGACCGATTGAGCGTCGAATTTAGTCTTTTTAAGCGTTTTTAAGTATTAAATCGTGCTATAGCCCAATAGATACGGGCGCGAACAGCTATTAAATTTATAGTAATTTTAACCTCATTGATTGGAGCCATCATGCCAAGTAACCAGCAAATCCTTCTTGACAACCGCCCCACGGGCGAAGCCGCTGCCAGCAACTTTAAGCTGACCACTGCCGACACGCCAGCATTGGCGGACGGTCAAGTGCTAGTTAAGCACCATTTTTTAAGCCTGGACCCGTACATGCGCGGCCGCATGAACGACAGCAAAAGCTACGCTGTGCCCCAAGCGCTTGGGCAGGTCATGGGCGGCGGTACGGTGGGCGAAGTGATTGAAAGCCACAACCCCAAATTTGCCGTGGGCGACAAAGTGGTTGGCATGGGCGGCTGGCAGCAGTTCAGCGTGGTCGACGGCAACCAGCTTGGCGCGCTGCGCAAAGTAGACACCACCCACGTTCCGCTGTCGCATTACCTGGGCGCAGTTGGCATGCCGGGCGTTACCGCGTACTATGGCCTGGTCAAAATCATTGAAGCGAAAGACGGTCAAACAGTGGTCGTTAGCGCCGCAACTGGCGCTGTGGGCAGTGCGTTTGCCGCGCTGGCCAAAGCCCGTGGGTGCCATGTAGTCGGCATCGCGGGTGGGCCCGACAAGTGCAAGTACGCGGTCGACGAGTTGGGCTTTGATGCCTGTATTGACTACAAACTGCACGACAACGCCGGCTCGCTCGCCAAAGCCATCAAGGGGCATTGCCCCAACGGCATTGATGGTTATTTTGAAAACGTTGGCGGCATGGTGCTTGATGCGGTGATGCCGCTCATGAACGCCTTTGGCCGTATCGCGCTGTGCGGCATGATTGCGGGCTACGACGGCACGCCCTTGCCCATGACATACCCGGCGCTGATTTTGATGAGTCGGCTGCGGATTCAAGGCTTTATCGTCAGCGAGCACATGGAAGTCTGGCCAGACGCTTTGAAAGAACTGGGCACGCTGGTTGCCACCGGCAAGCTCAAGCCGCGCGAGTCAGTAGCACTTGGCATTGAAGCCGCGCCCGAGGCGTTTTTAGGTTTGCTCAAAGGCAAAAATTT
>JANMWH010000094.1:0-1553 GCA_031393945.1 Polaromonas sp.
GCTCGGGCCACCAGTTGGTCGCGTTGCGCTTGCGCTGCGCTCAGGGCGTCGTCGCTGGCTTTAACGTGCGTTTTTACGAACGATGCCAAGGGTTGCTCACGCAGCGTGTCGAGCCATTCCTGCATGGCGTCGTGCTGTTCGTTGCACAGCTCTTCCAGCACATGCAGCTGGGTTCGCGCGGTCATCAGGGCGCCCCAGTTGTCAAAGCGCGAATTGGCGCGAAGCAAGTCCGCTTGCCAGTGCTCGAGTTGGCTCGTTAGGACTTTGCGCAGGTCGAGGTAGCTGTCGACCATGGCGTTGATCATGCGCAGGGCGAGGTCGGCGGGGCTAACGGGCAGACGCGTCCGGGCGGCGGCTGAGTCGAGGCGCGCTGCGTCGAGTGTGAATTTAGCATCGGCCAAGAAGCGCTGAATAAAACCTTTGGCCGAATAGCAACCCGCCGGGTGCACACTGATCAAGCAGCGGTCAAACACCGCAAAGCCAACGGCTTTTGAGCTGATGCGGTTGAACGTGGGCATGCGCTCGCCCCGAACCTTGGCTTTTCCGCCCTGGCCGTGGTAATCGGTAATGGCTTTTTCGTGCTCGTCGTCGGCCTGCGTCTCGAGCTGCGTGGCCAAGCGCCTGAAAATAATCAGGTCATAAATCGAAGTTGAATCGTAGTACGACGGGTGCACCGCGCTGGCCAAGTCCTGGCAATGAAGGTCAAGCAGGGGCGAGCCGCCAAGCGCCAAAGCCGCCTGCTGAATTTGAACTTGCGCGGCCTCAAACTCGTGCTGCTCCATGAACAGCCACACAAAGCCATCGGGCGGCGGCTGTGCAGGCGCAGCATCTACAAAGCGCAGGCTGTCGGCGGTAAATTCAACAATTTGCACGGTTTAGGCCTGTTTTTTAGGGTGCTTTGATGCTGTAGCCCAATTAATACGGGCGCAAGCAGCTATTATTTTAATAGTAATTTCTTCGCTGCATCAATCGCAAAATAAGTCAGCACGCCATCTGCACCTGCGCGTTTGAAAGCCAGCAAACTCTCCATCATCACCGCATCGTGGTCCAGCCAGCCGTTTTGCGCCGCTGCTTTCAGCATCGCGTATTCACCGCTGACCTGGTAAGCAAACGTGGGCACTTTGAACTCGTCTTTCACGCGGCGCACCACGTCCAGGTACGGCATGCCGGGCTTGACCATTACCATGTCGGCGCCCTCAGCAATGTCAAGTGCCACTTCGCGCAGCGCTTCGTCCGAGTTGCCGGGGTCCATTTGGTAAACCTTTTTGTCGGCTTTGCCCAGGTTGCCGCTTGAGCCCACTGCGTCGCGAAATGGGCCGTAAAACGCCGACGCGTATTTGGCGCTGTAGGCCATGATGCGCGTGTGAATAAACTTGTTGGTCTCTAGCCCAGCTCGAATCGCTCCAATCCTGCCGTCCATCATGTCGCTCGGCGCAACAATGTCTACGCCCGCCTCTGCCTGGCACAGCGCTTGGCGCACCAGCACTTCGGTGGTCTCGTCGTTCATGATGTAACCGTTTTCATCCGGCAGGCCGTCCTGGCCGTGCGTGGTG
>JANMWH010000110.1:0-3651 GCA_031393945.1 Polaromonas sp.
AGGCGCGCGACGATTTTCACTACGGCGCTTATTTGCGCAAGCACATTCGCACAGTGCCTGATTGGCCGCAGCCGGGTGTTCAGTTCCGCGACATTACGCCGCTGCTGCAAAACCCCAAGGTGTTTCGGGTGCTGATCGACGCTTTTGTACACCGCTACATGGACCCCGCGCTGCGCCCTGACGTGGTGGCCGGGTTAGATGCGCGCGGCTTTATTTTGGGGGCGGTGGTGGCTTACGAGCTGAACGTTGGTTTTGTGCCCATCCGCAAAAAGGGCAAGCTGCCTTTTAAAACCGTGCAAGAAACGTACGAGCTTGAGTACGGCAGCGCCACGGTTGAGCTGCATGCCGACGCCGTAAAGCCCGGCGACAAAGTGCTGCTGATTGACGATTTGATCGCCACCGGCGGCACCATGATGGCCGGTAAAAAGCTGCTTGAAAGGCTGGGCGCCACGGTGATGGAAGGCGCGGCCATTGTTGATTTGCCCGAGCTGCAGGGCTCAGCCAAGCTCAGGGCTGCTGGATTGCAGTTGTTTACCTTGCTCGATTTTGCAGGCCACTGACGCTCGCACGCCGCCTGCAGTTGGCGCGGCGTGGTTAACGCACCGTCGCGCCGTGCTGCTGATGGTGCTGGTCGCCTTTTTGTGGTCAACCGCTGGCGTGGTGTCGCGGCATCTAGAGGCCGCTCGTGGTTTTGAGCTGACTTTTTGGCGCAGCTTTTTTACCGTGGTGTCGCTGCTGATTATTTTGCCGATTTTCCAGGGCAGGGCGGTGTTCTCGCGCATCTTTACTGGCGGTAAAACGCTCTGGCTCTCAGGCGTTTGCTGGGCGTTTATGTTCACCGCTTACATGGTCGCGCTAACGCTGACCACCGTG
This sequence comes from Polaromonas sp., assembly GCA_031393945.1. GTDB lineage: Bacteria > Pseudomonadota > Gammaproteobacteria > Burkholderiales > Burkholderiaceae_C > Polaromonas. Next base: position 874 of record JANMWH010000110.1, read on the forward strand.
GCTAACGTGCTGGTGGTGATGGCGCTGGCGCCTTTACTTACAGCGCTTTTGGCTCGTGCATTCATTGGGCAAACCATCGCCCCGCGCACTTGGTGGGCTATCGTGGTGGCCAGTATTGGCATGATGTGGATTTACGCGGGGCAGCTTGATTTCTCCGGTCAAATTACCGGCATGTTGGTGGCGCTGATGGTGCCGATTGCGGCTGCCAGCAACTGGACGTTGCAGCAATACAGCCATACCCACGGCAGCGATGTGGATCTGATGCCTGCGGTGTTTATAGGTGCGGTTATCTCCACCATCGTGGCGCTACCGCTGTCGCTGCCATTGGTCGCAACGCCGCACGATATGCTGCTACTTGGCACCTTGGGTTTGATGCAATTGGCCGTTCCTTGTGTGTTGGCGATTCTTTGCGCTCGGCTGCTTAATGCGCCTGAAATGTCATTGTTGTCTTTGTTGGAGGTGGTGTTTGGAATTCTGCTGGCCTGGGTTGGCGCGGGCGAAGTGCCTGGCCCCAACGTGCTTTGGGGTGGCTGGCTTGTTGTTGCCGCGCTGGTAGCCAATGAGCTGCTGGGATGGAAAAAGAGTTGATTAGAAAAATGGAATTGAAAACAATATGGCTAAATTTGACAAGTTAGTTAGCAACAGCGACGTGCTGTTTGAGCAGCGCGGCAACGCAGGCTTGATCACGCTGAATCGACCCAAGGCCCTCAATGCGTTGACCTTGGCCATGGTGCGTGACTTGACGACTGCATTGCTCGCCTGGCGCGATGACCCGAGCATCTCGGTGGTGGCCATTCGCGGCAGCAACAAAGTCGGCCAGCCGGGCACACCTGAAGCGCTTTTCGGCGGCTTTTGTGCAGGCGGCGACATTCGATTTTTGCACCAGGCAGCGTTGGCCAATGACCCTGACCTTGACGCTTTTTTCACTGAGGAATACACGCTTAACCACCTGATTCACACTTACCCCAAGCCGTACATCGCTTTCATGGACGGCGTGGTGATGGGCGGCGGCATGGGCATATCGCAAGGGTCCAAAGTGCGCATCGTGACCGAGCACACCAAAATGGCAATGCCTGAAACCAATATTGGCTTGTTCCCCGATGTTGGCGGCGGGTATTTTTTAAGTCGATGCCCGTGCAGCGTTGGCGAGTATCTGGCGCTGACGGGCGACGTGATTGGTGCAGACGAAGCCTTGGCCTACGGCCTGGCCGATGTGCGTGTAGACGCAGCCAGCCAGTCAGCCATGTGGGGCCAGTTGGGTACGACAGAATTCGACGACTGGAGTGCTACTAAGTTAGGAGCTGCTCACGCCTATAAAATAACGGATACAGCCCTAAAACATACTCAAATTGATGCTCATTTCAGCCTTTTACGTGTCAAGCACATTGTGGACAGCCTTGAAAAAGCGAAAGACGATGCCTGGGCTAGAAAGACCGCCGCTACCTTGCGAAAACGCTCCCCATTGATGCTCCACGTTACGCTGGAGTTAATCCGCAAAGCGCGCAGCCTGAGCCTGGCCGACGACCTGCGCATGGAGCGCGACCTGATAGCCAACTGCTTTCATTTACGGCCGGGTGTGCTGAGCGAAACCGTTGAGGGTATTCGGGCGCTGGCGGTAGATAAAGATTACGCGCCAAAGTGGAATCCGGCGCGCATTGAAGACGTAAAACCCGGCATGGCCGATGCGTATTTTGCAAGCCCGTGGGCGGCCGATGCGCACCCGCTGCGCCACCTGTAGACTGATGCGTCGTGCTCCTTGGACTTATCAAGCAGGTGCCACGGATCTGGCTTTGCCAGTCCGTAGGCGCAGCCGCCCCCTCGGGGCTGTTGCCTGCGGCTCCGAACTTGCTTGAGCAGGTTTGGACAGGCAACAGAAGCGAAGCCTCTGGCGAGCGGCGGCCTGCAAGGTGCAGCGGCCACACAAAGTGGGCAAGCGTGGGGGCTAACGGTTCCGCGACTTCATCGCACGTTCAACTTCTCGCTTTCCCTCGCGGTCTTTAATCGTGTCGCGCTTGTCGTGCTCGCCTTTGCCTTTAGCCAAGCCAATTTCACACTTGATTTTTCCGGCTTTCCAATGCAAATTTAGCGGTACCAGCGTGAAGCCTTTTTGCTCAACCTTGCCCATCAGCCGCTTTATTTCAGCCCTGTGCATCAAGAGCTTTTTGGTGCGTACTTTGTCAGGCGAGATGTGGGTAGATGCTGTGCCCAGTGGGTTAATCTGGCAGCCAATGATGAACACTTCACCATTGCGGATCACCACATAGCCATCAGTCAGCTGCACTTTGCCTTCGCGCACCGATTTAACTTCCCAGCCCTCGAGCACCATGCCGGCTTCAAAGCGTTCTTCAATGTGGTAGTTGAACATTGCCTTTTTGTTGTCGGCAATGCGCGTAACGGCCGCAGCCGCTTTGGCTGATACTTTGACTGGTCGGTTGTCTTTTGATTTACCCGACGAAACGGCGTCGGGTTTTTTCGGTCGTGACGATTGGGAGGGGTCTTTGGTGGCCATAGCGTTAAGTAAGGTTGCCATCGACCAATACAATCGTGCGCAACCATAGATTGTATGAAAACTGTTAATAAGTCCGTTTTAATTTGGTACACCGCTGCTGAAATGTTTGCCTTGGTGACCGATGTGGCCAGTTACCCGCAATTTTTGCCGTGGTGCGACGAGGCAGCTGTGCTCGATACCGTGCCAGACGGCATGACGGCCAAGGTTGGCTTGTCGATGGCCGGGATCAAGCAAAGTTTTACCACCCGAAACGCGCACCAGCAAGACAG
>JANMWH010000149.1:0-2346 GCA_031393945.1 Polaromonas sp.
CACTCAGTTTGTGTTTGTCGACACGCCCGGTTTTCAAACTCGCCACGGCAACGCGTTGAATCGCTCATTGAACCGGACAGTGGTGGGCGCGGTCAATGACGTGGATTTGATTGTGTTTGTGGTCGAAGCCGGGCAATTCAATCAGGCAGATGAAAAAGTTTTGAGCTTGTTACCAGCAGACACGCCCGCGATTTTGCTGGCCAACAAGTTTGACCTGATCCACCGTCGGGGCGACATTGCGCCATGGCTGCAAATGATGCAAACCAAGCGCGACTTTGCCGAATTCGTGCCCATGTCAGCCAACAGCGCGAAAGATGTCGAGCGCGTGTTCGGCATTTGTGAAAAGTATTTGCCGCAGCAAGCGTGGATGTACGAGGCCGATGCCCTGACCGACCGCAGCGACCGCTTCATGGCCGCTGAAATGATTCGCGAAAAGCTGTTTCGCTTGACGGGCGATGAGCTGCCGTACACCTCAACAGTCATCATCGACAAGTACGAACAAGAAGGCAACCTGCGCAAAATCGCCGCTACGATTGTGGTGGAGCGCGACGGCCATAAAGGCATGATCATTGGCGACAAGGGCGAAAAGCTCAAGCGCATGGGGACTGAGGCGCGCCATGAACTCGAAGCGCTAACGGGCAATAAAGTTTTTCTGGAGATCTGGGTAAAAGTCCGTTCGGGCTGGGCAGATGACGAGGCCAGAGTAAAAACTTTCGGCTATGAGTAATGAAGGTTTCCGGGTGCGCCTAGAAATTCGATTGTCGGGATGCGGTGCAAGGCGCCCGGAGCGCAGGACACCGGAATGCACTTGCGTGCATGAGGATTCCGAGCACCGCGCAACGCAGCAACGCGCCCGAGAGTCGGATTTATAGGCGTACCCGAAGTGCTAACCAAACGCATTGTTGACGAACCCGCCTACGTCTTGCACCGCTACGACTGGAGCGAGTCCAGTCTGATTCTGGAAGTGTTCACCCGCACTTATGGGCGTGTAGCTCTCATCGCGCGCGGTGCTAAAAAACCCAGCTCTAATTTCAGGCCCATCTTGTTGCCGTTGCAGCCGCTGCACCTAGCCTTTGGCGGTGATGCTGAAATCCGCAACCTTAAAAGCGCTGAATGGCAGGGCGGCCATGTGATGCCAACAGGCGACGCGCTGCTGTCTGGCTACTACTTAAACGAGCTGCTCATGCGCCTGCTGGCGCGTGACGACCCGCACCCAGTTTTGTTTGATGCGTATGCCGCCACTGTGCAATTGCTGGCCAGCCAAAGCATTGACACGCTGCAAGTGGCCTTGCGCGCATTTGAGCTGCGCCTGCTGCGCGACATTGGTTTCTTGCCACTGCTTGATGCGCAAACCGCCACGCTGGCCACACTAGAGCCTGAAACTAACTATGTTCTGCTGGCTGAGGCCGGCTTGCGTGAAGCGCATGACGACGACCGCAGTGCCTTGAATGGCGCGCAGTGGCTGGCGCTGCAGCAGGCCCTGGACGGAGACGCGCCGTTCGTCGACACCATGCACGCCTGCGTTAACCACCTGCCCGAGCTAAAAACCCAGCTGCGCGCGCTGCTGCACTACCATTGCGACGTCAAGGTTTTAAAAACCCGGCAGATGATGATGGACTTGCAGGCATTATAAAAAATGACACATAAAACGGCTCTCTCAGTGAACGTCAACAAGGTTGCCTTGCTGCGCAACACGCGGCACTTGGGCATACCGGATGTGGTGCGAGCCGCTCGCATTTGCCTCGAGGCGGGTGCTAACGGCATCACGGTGCATCCACGCCCTGATGAGCGACACATTCGCAGCGCCGATGTGTTTGAAATCGCCGCCATGATGAAAGACTGGCCTGACCGCGAGTTCAATATCGAAGGCAATCCGTTTCAAAACCTGATGGGTTTTGTGCATGACCTATCAGCGCGCGGCCTGCCCGTTCACCAGTGCACCTTTGTGCCCGACAGTGAAGACCAATTCACCAGTGACCACGGCTGGGCTTTTCCGCAAGATGCCGATCGACTCAAGCCTTTGATCGATGAGGTTCATGCACGCCGTGTCCGAGTCAGTCTGTTCATGGACCCGATTCCTGAAGCCATGGCAGCTGCCAAAGCCGTCGGCGCTGACCGGGTTGAGTTCTATACCGAAAGTTATGCCAGCGCGTTCAATTCGTCCCAAAAATCAGAAGCGTTAAGCCGTTTTACCCAATCAGCACGTGCAGCAGCAGCTATTGATTTAGGAGTAAACGCAGGCCATGATTTGAACCGTGACAACCTCACCGAATTTTTAAAAGCCGTTCCCGGCGTGCTGGAAGTGTCGATTGGCCATGCGCTGGTGGCTGATGCGCTGGAGTTGGG